>JAFAQO010000073.1 GCA_019246375.1 Mycobacterium sp.
GTCGGCGATGCGGCGGGCCAGCGCGGCCTGATCCGGCCAGGCGCGGATGGACTCGGCGAGGTACACGTACGCCTCGGGGTTCGACGACACCGCCTGCGCCATCCGCGGCAGCGCCTGCATCAGGTACTCCTTATAGACGGTGGCGAACAACGGATTGGTCGGCGTAGAGAATTCGCACACCACCAACCGGCCACCGGGGCGCGTCACGCGGGCCATCTCACGCAGCGCCGCTTGCTGGTCGGCGATATTGCGTAACCCGAAACTGATTGTGACGGCATCGAATACGTCGTCGCCGAATGGCAGGCGGGTCGCGTCGCCAGCGACTTTCGGTACCATCCGCGAAGCGCCGGCTCGCAACATTCCGACCGAAAAGTCAACGGCCACACACCACGCCCGGGACTTGGCCAGTTCCGCCGTCGACACAGCGGTGCCCGCGGCCAGATCCAGCACCCGCTCACCGGGTCCGACCCGTAATGCCGACCGGGTCGCGCGCCGCCACTGCCGGTCCTGCCCCAGTGACAGCACGGTATTGGTCAGGTCGTAGCGGCGAGCGACGCCGTCGAACATCGACGCCACGTCGCGGGGCTCCTTGCCCAAGGTCGCGCGGCTCACCGCACTGACGCTACCTGGTTAAGCGGCGGCGGCCCGTCGATGCCCTTGCACCGCCTCGTAGTGTCCGAGCAATTGGTCACAGATGGCCGACCAGCTGCGGCCGAGCACGCTGCGCCGGGCGGCCACCGAGTATCGCTGTCGTTGGTCGACGAGGTGGGCGACCGCGGTGAGCAGGCGGTCCTCGAACTCGTCGACTGGCAGCAATAACCCGGTGCGATACGGCATGACCAGGTCGCGCGGGCCGCCGGCATCGGGTGCGATCACCGGAAGCCCCGACGCCAGCGCTTCCTGCACAACCTGACAGAACGTCTCGTGTTCACCGGTATGCACGAAGACGTCCATGCTGGCATATGCTGCGGCGAGTTCGTCGCCGTACAGCGCGCCGGTGAAAACTGCTGTGGGCATTGCAGTTTGCAGCTTGGCGCGGTCAATACCGTCGCCGACGATGACGAGCTGGATCGCGCCGCTGCGCGCCAACACAGCCAGCCGGTCGACACGCTTTTCCGGAGCCAGCCGTCCGACGAAGCCGACGATCGGCTTGCCTTCGGGTGACCATCGCGTCCTCATCGCCTCGTCCCGTGCCGACGGTGCGAAGCCCATCACGTCGACACCGCGCGCCCAGTGGTACACCCGCGGGATGCGATGCGCAGCAAGGCTTTCCATCGCCGAGGTTGACGGTGCCAGGGTGCGATCGGCCATGCTGTGCAGATGCCTGGTCCATGCCCACACCGCACGCGATGCCATCCCGACGCCGTAGCTTTTCGCGAAACCCGCGACATCGGTTTGGAATACCGCGACTGTGGGGCGGCCGAGGTGGCGGGCGGCTCGCACTCCGCCGTAACCGAGCAACGCCGGTGACGCCAGATGCACGACATCGGGATCGAATCCCCTTAACACGCGGAGCATTTGGGGTTTGGGCACTCCGAGCGGCAGCGATGTCACCTTCGGGAACATTCGCGACGGCGTTCGGTGCACCCGGATCCCGTCGTAGATCCGCTCGGCAGGCGGTTCACCCGGTGGCGTGTCGGGCGCGATGACGAGCGCTTCATGACCGGTGCGGCGCAGATGCTCGAGTACCCGGACCACCGAGTTGCTGACTCCGTTGACATGCGGAAGGAACGATTCTGCGACGATCGCAACGCGCACGTCTACTACATTCCCAGTGCTGCTTGTCGGTAAGGTTGCCGCCGGGCATACGGCGTGCGAAATCTGGTGGTTGGTACCGGTCCTGGGACCTTCAGGATCCTTGCTGGCTGGACATACTGTTCACGTCGGCGTGACGGTACAGCCGCTTCTCCCATAGTGCTAGCCCGACCAGCGCAACACCGGCGACCATCCAGCCCACCACCGCAATCGATCCCGCCGGGATGATCGCCAGCTTGGCGTTGCGGTGTTGCACTCGGACGAGGTTGGGATTGTTTTTGTTATACTCGACGTAAATCCGCATCCCCGTTGCCAATTCAGATGGGTAAAGTACGCCGAGTTCGGGGCGATAGGTGACGCGGTCCGGCGTGACGAACTCGATCGTGGAGCGTCGCGGCCCCGCGCTGAGCACCTCAGCTTGCGCGACGCCCATATTGCGTTCGATGGACAGGTCGTTGCGCCAGGCTCCGGCGACCAGCAGCACCGACTGCAAGGTGACGAGAAGGGCCACGATCAGCACGCCGATTCGTACCCAGTGCAGGATCCGCCGCCCCTGAGTGTCGGGCAGTTCACCGTTGGGGCCGTGAATGAGAATGCGCCACAACGTTTTCAGCGACATCACCGCTTGTTGCACCGTGGCGCTCACAGCGCGGCCTTGATCGCCGCATGCAACTGTCGTAGCGAGGACCGGTCGGCTTTGACCTCCAGTACCCGCATGCCGGGGTTGGGTTCGTCGAGTGCCGCGCCGAGCTGGTCGGCCTCGATCTGGCGGCTCTCGACGTGATAGGCGCGACACAGTGCGCCCACGTCGACGTCGTGCGGGGTGCCGAAGATGCGGGAGGACACGTCAGAGAACCGCGGATCGCCCTGCTCGAGGAGTTCGAAGATGCCGCCGCCGTTGTCGTTGGACACCACGATAGTCAGCTGCCGCGGCGTCGGCTCGGTGGGCCCGATCAGCAGCCCGGAGCTGTCGTGGACGAAGGTCAGGTCGCCGATCAGCGCGATGGTGCGCGGCGGGATGTCACCGGGCCCGCCGGTCCGCTCGTGGGCCAGCGCCGCGCCGATCGCCGTGGAGACGGTGCCGTCGATGCCGGCAACCCCGCGGTTCGACCGCACCCGGATGCCGTGGGCGTCCAGCCCGACCAGCGCTGCGTCGCGCACCGGATTGGACGCACCGAGCACCAGCTGGTCACCGGGGCGCAGCGCGTCGGCCACCGCGGCGGCCACATGCAGGCCAGTGGTCAGTGGATGCGCCTTGAGCTGGCCCCGCACCGCCTCGGTCGCGTGCCGGTTCACCTGCGCGCAGCGGAGCAGCCAGGCCGGGTTCGGTGCTCCCTTGGTGACCGCGCGGGTACCGGTGGCTTGCGAGTTACCGGAGACGTCGGGCCAGCGGGGCCCGGTGGTCAGTGCGTAGACCGGCACCGACGGGTCAGCCAGCAGCGCCGACACCGGGCGGTGCAGTGTCGGGCGGCCCAGCATGATCACCTGCTGCGGGCGCAGCAGCGGGAGCGCCAGCGGATTCAGCGGGTTGGCCGCGGGCGGTGCAGTCGGCTCCGCGACGGTCGGTAACTCCGCCAGGTTCGGGTGCGCACCAGCGCCGTGGCCGGCGATGACGACGGTGTCGATGCTCAGGTCGACGTCCAGCGGCTGGTCGAAAGTGACCGGCGGGGTGTAGGTCCAGGGCTTGCCGCCGCGACGGCCCGCTGGCGTCGACGCGCCGGCGGCTGTGCCGATTTCGGGATCCGGCACCAGCGGTTCGCGCAGCGGGATGTCGAAGTGCACGGGGCCGGCGTTGGCACTGCGAGATCCCGTTGCGGCCGCTAAAACGCGGCAGGTCGCCGAGCGCCACGTGGCGTTGAAGGCGTCTATCCGCTCGGGGGCGTCTTCGGCCAGTCCCAGGCTGATGGTGGCGCGGACCTGGGTGCCGAAGTAACCGAGCTGCTCCATGGTCTGGTTGGCGCCGGTGCCGAGAAGTTCGTAGGGCCGGTTGGCCGATAACACGATCAGCGGCACCCGGGCGTAGTTGGCCTCCACGACCGCCGGACCGAGATTTGCCACCGCCGTGCCCGACGTCATCGCGACACATACTGGCGCGCCGGCGGCGACCGCCAGCCCGATGGCCAGATACCCGGCGGTGCGCTCGTCGATGCGAACGTGCAGCCGGATGCGGCCGGCCCGGTCGGCGTCGTCCAGCGCGAATGCCAGCGGCGCGTTACGCGAGCCCGGGCACAGCACTACGTCGCGCACACCGCCGCGGATCAGCTCGTCGACGACGACTCGGGCTTGTGTCGTCGAGGGATTCACCATTACAGGGTAGCTATCGGGTTTAGGCCGCCGCGCCGGCGAAGAACTGCAGCGCCAGCGCGTTGACGCCCTCCGGCCGCTCCAGAAATCCGAGATGTCCGGCGTCGGATATCTGCAGGTAGCGCCCATTGGGGATGGCGTCGGCGACTTCGCGACCCAGATGCGGCGGGGTGACGACGTCGTCGCCGAAACCGATCACCAGCACCGGCGCGGTGATGCCCCGGTAGACGGGCAGCCGATTATTCTGCGGCGAGACATTGAGCTGGCAACGCAATCCCGGCGTGAGCTTGTTCGGCCACATCGTGAACATCGCGATCCAGTCGCCTGCGGCCGTCTCGTCGCTCAAAGTCTTGGGCGAAAAGCTTTCCAGCATACGCACTTTCGCGCTGTAGAAGGCCGGCAACTCGATGCCGGACGCGGCCAGCTCAGCATCGGCGGTTCGAAAGAACTCCCGAGTGCGATCCAGACGGCCGCGGGTAGCCATCAGCACGGCCTTACTGACCAGCTCGGGCCGGACCACCATGAGCTCTTGGGCGATGAAAGCGCCCATCGACACAGCGACGACGCGCGCCGGGGCGGCATCCAGACCTTCGATTAGCGCGGCGGTGTCGGCAACCATGGTTTCGGTGGTAAAACCATCGGCGTTTGCAGTGGCGCCGATGCCGCGGTTGTCGAAGGTGATGACGCGATATCCGGCTGCCCGAAACGCCGGCACCTGATGGATATGCCAGCCGCGTCCGGCGCCGCCCGAGCCGGCGATGAAGATGACCGGTTCTCCGGTCCCGCTGTCGTCGTAAGCGAGATTGATCACCTGATGGACGGTACAAGCCCGCGTTCGCGACCGGGTCGCACCCTAGAGCTTCTTGAGGCCTCGGATGATCTTGAAGAATGGTGGCATTGCGGCCAGGCCGTTGCGCAGGCTGCGTTGCAAGAAGCTGACGTGGGGCAACACGAGGTAGCGAACTCCGCAATCGCGCCACTCCGCCGCCCGATCGATGACGTCCTCGGGTGTGCCGGCCAAAAACAGGTCCCGCATTACTTGCGATGGGACACCCTTGATGTGCGAGAGCGCCGTCTCCTCGTCCCAGTCCTGGGGTAGCAGATCCTGCCCGCCGCTGAAGCCGACTCCCAAGGGATGCTGCGCGCCGTGTTGGGCGAAAAACTCGTCGGGCGCGGTCAGCGCCCACGCCTTGATCACTTCGGATTCCAGGGCCTCGTCCACCTGCGCGGAGGTCCGGCCGGTGACAAGCGGCAGCCATATGGCCGGAACGATCGCCATCGGGTCACGTCCCGCGTCGGAAGCCGCCGTGCGAACAGCGTCCAACCGGCGTGCGTACTCCTGGGGTGTGTGCGCAAACCCGGAAAGAAGCCGTCGGCGTACCGGCCGACTGCGCGCAGCATCCGGGGCCCATGTGCGGCGATCCAGATCTGCGGCCACTTCCCGCGATACGGCAGCAGATCGAAGATCGCGTTGCGTAGCGGGAAGTACGGCGAATCCCGATTGACCAGTTCGCCTTTCGAGTCCCACAACGCTCGGATCGTTGCCACCGCCTCCTCGAACCGGGCCACTGGCTTCGACCATTCCACGCCATAGGGCTCGTTGCCTTCCCGCTCGCCGGTGCCGATACCGAGAATGGCCCGGCCAAGGGTGAGCAGATGCAGCGTCGCGGCAGCCTGCGCGGTGACCGCCGGATTACGCCGGCCGGTGTTGGTCACGGCCACGCCGAGACGCAAGCGACCGACTCGGTTGCGTGCGGCGATATGCCCGAGCATGGTCCACGGCTCGAGATAGGCATCGGCGGACGGCAGGATTTTGGCCCCGGCGGAGTACTTCGGCTGCCACAGCGATCGTGGGAACAGTCTCGTCCCGACGGCATCGGGCGGTATAGAGTAGCCGCCTACTCCAAAAAGCGGTAGCAGGCCGCGATCCGCTCGATCCACCACTGTCGCCGGTCCGGCGGCGCGGCCAGCGCTGCAAGCCGAGCCGGATCGGGCGTCACCGGCGCGACCGGCAGAAAACCGTCAACGGGTGGGGGCGCCTCGGCGACGTCTTCGACGAACAGCCCGCCGGTGCCCAGCCCGCAGGCGTAATGGAGTTCCGGCAAAGCGGCGGCGGCGGTCAGACCGGCGGCAATGCCCACCGCCGAATCCAGGGCGCTGGAGATCACGACCGGGATGTCAATCTGCGCAGCGATTTTGAGTAGGGCCGAAACACCGCCTAGCGGGGCGACTTTCAGCACGGCTATATCGGCGGCGCCGGCGCGCACCACCGCCAGCGGATCGCTGGCTTTGCGGATGCTCTCATCGGCGGCGATCGGCACGTCGACGCGTCGGCGTAGCTCGGCGAGTTCGTCGACGGTGCCGCAGGGCTGCTCGAGATACTCCAGCGGCCCGTGGGCGGTGAGTGCGGAGGCGGCCTCGACGGCCTGCGCGACGGTCCAGGCGCCGTTGGCGTCGACCCGCACCATGGGGACCAGGGCGCGCACCGCCTCCACACGGGCGATGTCGTCAACCAGGCTCTGTCCCGGCTCGGCGACCTTCACCTTCGCCGTGCGTGCCCCCTGGAAGCGGGCCAGGATTTCGGGTACCTGCGCGGCGGGGACGGCCGGAACCGTGGCGTTGATCGGGATACGGTCCCGTCGCACCGGCGGCGGCTGGCCGTAGGCGGCCTCAAGTGCCGACGCCAGCCAGGCGGCGGCTTCGGCGGGCTGGTATTCCACGAACGCCCCGAATTCGCCCCAACCTGCCGGACCCTCGATCAACGCGACTTCCCGGGTGGTGATGCCGCGGAATCGCACCCGCATCGGCAGCGAGACCACATGCAGGCGTTCCAGCAGGTCGTCCAGCGCGGGCATCACCAATTCATCGTCCCGCTTGCCCGCGACCGAGGCGCGGCCGACCCGGATTGCAACACGTTCTAGTCTTGCCGTCATGAGCCGCGCCGGCGACGATGCAGAGCGAAGCGATGAGGAGGAGCGGCGCATGACGAATGAGCTGCTGCGTACCCCCACCCACAACGGGCACCTGCTGGTAGGCGCACTCAAGCGCCACCG
>JAFAQO010000212.1 GCA_019246375.1 Mycobacterium sp.
GAGCGCGTCGCGAACCTGTTCGACGACAGCCCAGTTGAAGCTGTGTTCCGGATAGCCGTCATTGGTCGCTGCGCCCGTCGTCTGGCAATCTTTCGTGCCTCCCCGGCCGTTGGAGACCGGGCGCGTAATTGACGAGTCGTTGGCGCCGTTGTGCCCCGGGTCGAGGAAGACTGACATGCCGGCGATACTGGTGGCCGCCAGCGCGCGCGGCGCTCGGACGAGTGAGGCGACCGACCACAAGTTGGCAACCACGAGCGCCGTAGCAGCGAATCCGAGAGCTTTGCGGCCAGCGCGGAAGAAAACCGCATGATGCACCGCGACACGGTACCAAGGCGGTCGTAAATCCGTCACGTCAGTGCGCCTCCGGGTCTGGTTATGGTGGGCGGTCGCGACGAAAGGCCGCTGACCAGCATAAATGCGCCCGATTCTCGGGCAAACATGGCGGATAGCGTCAAATCGTCATCAAGCAACTCGTCCATTGGTTTGTCAGCATCGCCACCTGCGTCGTGGATCGTGCGGCGTACGGCAGCCAGCAGTCGCAACTCGGAGTCGATGACCTGGTTGTCGCGCATGTGCCGAAGCGTAACGGTGGGGTTGCGGCACGCAAGCCACCCGGAAATCTGTCATCTTGTAATCCACGCGGTTCCGCCACGTACTTGCGCGCGGAACAGCCGGAAGCCCGGCGGGTGTTCGCTTGTGGGAAATCCGAGTAGTCAGCTACTCGTGCCGAGACCCGTCGGGGTGGTCGAGGCTTGCCGGTGTGTACTCATTTCTTGATTTCGCACAGAAGCGGGATTGGGTAAGTCGCGGCATCGGCAAGACCCAGCAGGCCATCCTCGACGAGCTGAGCGCCGGACATCTCGCTGTCACCGAGCTGGCCGAACGCCTGGGTGTGAGCGACCGCCAGGTCCGTCAGGCTGTCCATGCGCTAGCCGACCGTGACCTGATCAATCTCTACAAGGTAACCAGACAGTTACCCAATGGCCGCTTTACACCTGTGAAACTGTTCGCGGAGAAGCCAAGCCGCTCGGGTCCTCACGCGAAATAGCCGACAATCACCATCCGCGCTCCAGTCTGCTCCTCAAAGGCCGCCCCCCGCCGCGGACACGCGGCGCACGGCCGAAGCGTAACGGCCGGGTCGCGGCACGCAAGCCATCCCGGAATTAAGCGGTGGCCGCCGCGCTCGACGACGCTCGGCGGTGCGCTAACGGGGCCTGCGTTGCCCGTCGGGGTGGCGGGATTTGAACCCACGGCCTCTTCGTCCCGAACGAAGCGCGCTACCAAGCTGCGCCACACCCCGCGTTAAGCCACGACAGCCTATCGCACAAGCCCGCTCGCTGACCAAACCAGAACGCGCTCGATTGGATGCCTAAGCTGCCGGGTGAGCTGCCGGGTGCCCATCGGGTGGCAGGAATGGCTCGTCGGTGTTCGACCGGCATGTCGCTCCGCCCCGACTGGCGAATTGTGACGCAAGCTTGAGTGCGGCAGGTCACATTCGTCGGCGCGCGACGAACACCGCACAATCTGCGGCGGAAGATATCGAGATGTCAGTGACGTTGAGCAAACTTATACAACGACGAATTGTCAGCGCGACGGAAGCGAGAGGCTCATGACTTTACTAGGCGCCGTAGTATTCGGCGGACTATTAGGGCTTGCGGTGCTCTGGCTACTGGTTACCGCGCCGGCTAACGAAGTCGAAGATGTATGGGATCACTCCCAGTTGCAGGACCGCTCGAAACCGGCCAGCGTTGCGGCGGGCTCAGTGGGATCGAGTCCCTGGGCAACCACCCATTCGTCGCAGAAGTAGGTGTCGGTGTAGCGGTCGCCGCTATCGGCGAGCAGCGTGACCACTGAACCGTTGCGGCCGTCGGCAACCATCTCGGCGAGGAGACCGAAGGCTCCCCATAGGTTGGTCCCCGTTGACGCACCCACGCGCCGGCCGAGGACGGCGCTGGCATGGCGGGCAGCTGCGATCGACGCCGCGTCGGGCACCGAAACCATGCGGTCGACCACTGTGGGCAGAAAAGACGGCTCGACCCGCGGCCGTCCGATGCCCTCGATGCGTGACGATCCGGTGATCGCGAGGTCGTCGCGGGATTCGGCGTAAGCGGGATAAAAGGCGGAGTTCTCCGGGTCGACGACGCACAACCGGGTGGCGTGCCGCCGGTAGCGGATATAGCGGCCGATCGTCGCGCTGGTTCCGCCGGTGCCCGCCCCGACCACGATCCATTCCGGCACGGGATGCTTCTCGTCGCGCATCTGGACGTAGATCGACTCGGCGATGTTGTTGTTGCCGCGCCAGTCGGTGGCCCGCTCGGCATTGGTGAACTGGTCGAGGTAGTGACCGCCTGTCTCTTTGGCGACACGCTCCGCCTCGGCGTAGACCTGGCTTGCGTGCTCGACGAAATGGCAACGGCCGCCCTGTGCTTCGATCAAAGCGACCTTGGATGCGCTGGTCGACGCCGGCATCACCGCGACGAACGGCAGGCCGAGAAGGGCCGCGAAGTAAGCCTCCGATACCGCTGTGGAGCCCGACGACGCCTCGACTACCGTGGTCTCCTCGCCGATCCACCCGTTGCACAGGGCGTAAAGGAACAGCGATCGCGCCAGCCGGTGCTTGAGGCTGCCGGTGATGTGGGTGGTCTCGTCCTTGAGATAGAGCTGGACGTCAGCGTCGCCACGCCATGACG
>JAFAQO010000218.1 GCA_019246375.1 Mycobacterium sp.
CGACCCGGGTGGCGCGGGTCTTGACCGCCGCCGCGTCCGATCCGGCGTCGGGTTCGGAGAAGAGCTGGCACCAGACCTCATCGCGGTGCAGCGCGGGCTCGACAAATCGTTCGATCTGGGACGCGGTGCCATGCTGGATCAGGGTCAGGATCACCCATCCGGTGATCGAGTAGTCAGGGCGCTTGATCTTCGCAGCCCGGAATTCCTCTTCGATCACCAGTTGCTCGACCGCATCGGCGGCCCGGCCCCACGGCTTCGGCCAGTGTGGCATGACGTAGCCGGTCTCGATCAGCTTCTCCAGCTGAGCCTTCTTGTCCAGTGCGGCGATCTCGGTGGCGTCAGCACGAATGCGTGTGCGTAATTTCTCGGCCTCGGCCGGCAGGTCCAGGCTGCTGGCCCGGCTGATCCCGGCTGCGGTGTAGGAGAAGACATCTCGCGCGGGCGCGTCACCGCCGAGCAACGCCCGGACCACCAGGGCGCGGCGCAAATGCATATGCGCGTCATGCTCCCAGGTGAAGGCGATACCGCCGTGCACTTGGATGTTGAGTTGGGCGTTGCGCTCGTAAGCCGGGAACGCCAGCGCCGCTGCGACCGCGGCGATGAGGCGGAATTGCGCCTCGTCCTCGCCCTCGGCCCGAGCGGCGTCCCACACCGCAGCGGTCGCCGACTCGGCGCTCACCAGCATGTTCGCGCAGTGATGCTTGACCGCCTGAAATGTCGCGATAGTCCGGCCGAATTGCTGACGCACTTTGGCGTAGTCGACCGCGGCATCGACGCAATCCGTCGCGCCGCCCACGGCCTCGGCCGCGACCAGCGTTCGGGCCCTGGCGAGCGCCGATTCCCGGGCGCCGGGCAGGATGTCGTCGGCACTGACCTTGACGTTGTGGAGGTTGACGCGTCCCGAGCGCCGGGTCGGGTCCAGGTTGTCGGGCACCCCGCCAGTACCCGAGACCAAAACCCCTGCGCGGCCACGTTCCAGCAGAAGCATGTCGTCGCCCGCGGCGATCAGCAGCAATTCAGCAAGCCCCGCGCCCAAAACAATCCCGGCATCCCCGTCGGCGACCCCACCGTCGACCTGGACCCGGCTGTCGAATCCGACGCCGGCGGTGACGGTTCCGTCGATCAGTCCCGGCAACAACCGAGCTTTCTGCTCGCCGCTGCCCTCGTGGGCGATCACCGAAGACGTGACGGCGGTCGGCACGAACGGTCCCGGCGCCACCGCCCGGCCCAGTTCCTCGATGACGACGACCAACTCCGGCAGCCCGTAGCCGGATCCGCCGTACTCTTCAGCGATATGCAGCCCGAGCCACCCGAGCTCGACGAGGTTCTGCCAAAACGGCGGCCGGGATTCGTCGACCGAGTCGAGCAGCGACCGTGCCGCCCAGCGCGCCTTTTGAGCGGTCAAAAAAGCGCGGGCCACCTCGGCGAGTTCGCGATGGTCGTCAGTCAGTGCGATACCCATCCGGGCCCTCCTCGTCGGGGCGGTGCAGAGAGTGTACTTAATCCGTTCGCCGCGAAACAGAAGCGACGGCTGCTATGGCGCCGGCGGATTCACGACCGTGGCTTCCGTCTGGCGGTGAATTACTTGGGCGCGAACCGTTGTCCCGCGTCGAGCCGCAGGCACTGCCCGTTGAGCATCGGGTTGTCGACGATGGCCACCACCAGCTTGGCGTATTCCTCGGGGCGGCCCAGGCGACGCGGGAACGCCGCGTCTTTGGTCAGGGCGGTGGCGTACTCGTCCGGGATGCCTTTCGTCAACCCGGTCGCGAACAAGCTCGGGGCGATCGCCAGCACGCGAATGCCCATCGACCCGAGATCGCGCGCCATGGTTAGGCACATGCCGGCGATTCCAGCTTTGGCCGCGGTGTAGGCCACCTGCCCGATCTGCCCCTCGAACGCCGCGATCGAGGCGGTGTTGATGATGACCCCGCGCTCCTCGTCCTCGGGCTCGTTTTTGCTCATGTGCGCCGCCGCCAGCCGGCTGATGTTGAAGGTGGCGATGAGGTTGAGATCGACCACGGACTGGAAGGATTCCAAGTCATGCGGGCCGGACTTCGACAATGTCCGCTTGGCTATGCCGCCGCCGGCCGTCGTGACAATCACGTGCAGCCCGCCGAGGCCGTCGACCGCGGTCTGGAGTGTTTCCTCGGTACCGCTGAAATCGGTGACGTCTACCGGGTAGAACGTGCCGCCCCCGCCTTCTAGGCCGGCGGCGACGTCCTTGCCGTCGGAAGCCTCGCGGTCGAGCACCGCAACGCTGGCGCCGCGGGCGGACAACAATTCGGCGGTGGCGCGGCCCATGCCCGACGCGCCGCCGATGACGACCACCTTCTTGCCGTTGATCTCCATTCAAACCTCCTTGTTTGACAAGCTCTCGACCTGCACGCTATCGCGGCAGTTTCCGGCGTTGTCGGCCAGGCGTGTAAAGCTGAACTGTGCTGCTCGCCGAGGTCGCTGCCACGTCCCTGGAAGTGGGCGGCACCTCGGCGCGCCGGACCAAGGTGGCCCATATCGCCGACTTGCTGAACCGTGCCAGGGCGGATCCCAAGCTGGTAGCGATCGTTGTCTCGTGGCTCTCCGGTGAGCTGCCGCAGCGCCAGATCGGGGTCGGCTGGGCGGGTTTGCGGTCGTTACCCCCGCCCACGGCCCATCCGGCGCTGACCGTGACCGACGTCGACGCCGCATTCTCGGAAATCGGCGCGATCTCCGGCAAGGGATCCCAGGCACGCCGAGCCGAACGCATTGCCGGCCTGTTCGCCGCCGCTACGGAGAACGAACAGACGTTTCTGCGGCGACTGCTGAGCGGTGAACTGCGCCAGGGCGCACTCATCGGCGTCATGGCCGACGCGGTCGCCTCGGCTACCGGGATACCTCTCGCCACGGTGCGGCGCGCAGCGATGCTCGGCGGGGACCTTCCGGCGGTGGCGGCCGCCGGTCTGGCCGGTGGGGCTGTGGCCCTGGACGCATTCACCCTGCAGGTGGGCCGACCGGTGAGCCCGATGCTCGCCCAGACGGCGACAAGCGTGGCCGATGCACTCGACAGGCTTGGCGGCACTGCGATCTTCGAAGCAAAACTGGACGGCGCACGAGTGCAGATTCACCGGGCCGGCGACCAGGTCACGGTCTACACCCGCAGCCTCGATGACGTCACCGCGCGGCTGCCCGAGGTGGTGGAGGCGACGCTGGCATTGCCGGTCAACGAGCTCATCGCCGACGCCGAGGCCATCGCGTTAGGCCCGGACAACCGGCCGCAGCCATTCCAGGTGACCGGTTCGCGGTTCGGCCGCTCAGTCGATATCGCCGCTGCCCGCGCGGCGCAGCCACTGTCGGTGTTCTTCTTCGACATGTTGCGCTGTGACGGCGTTGACCTGCTCGACGCTGCCACCACCGAACGGGTAGCCGTACTCGACCAGACGGTCCCGGCGCCGCACCGAGTCGATCGACTGATCACCTCCCACCCGACCGCCGCTGCCGACTTCCTGGGCGCGACGCTGGCCGCCGGCCATGAAGGGGTAATGGCCAAGTCGCCGAGCGCGCCCTATGAAGCCGGGCGTCGCGGGGCGGGGTGGCTGAAGGTCAAACCAGTGCACACTCTGGACTTGGTAGTGCTGGCCGTGGAGTGGGGCTCTGGGCGGCGCCGTGGAAAGCTCTCCAACATTCACCTCGGCGCACGCGATCCGGCTACCGGCGGATATGTGATGCTCGGCAAGACGTTCAAGGGCATGACCGACGCCATGCTGGAGTGGCAGACCACGCGGTTCGGTGAGCTCGCCGTGAGTCCTACAGACGGCTTGGCTAGTGACCGGGTTGTGCAGCTGCGGCCCGAACAGGTAGTCGAGATCGCGTTCGATGGTCTGCAACGGTCGACGCGCTACCCGGGCGGGCTGGCGCTGCGGTTCGCCCGAGTAGTGCGCTACCGCGACGATAAGGCTCCGGCCGAAGCCGACACCATCGACACGGTGCGCGCGCTTGCCCAGCGCTGACCGCCGCGACTGTGAATCTGGACATGCCGGCAGCCGTCGCACCGAGGGTTCAGCTCACCGTTACCTGTAGTTTTCTGCCCAAAACGGAGCTGATCGCTGCCCCGGCCACCGGGATGCGATACAGATTCACAGGTTGATCTGGCATGTTAAGCGTCGATTCGCCGTACGCGGCGTCGAAGATGTAGGCAGTTTGTTCCGCGGTGGATTGGGGAGTCTGCTCTGGTGTCACTGACGACAGATCGAAATGTCCAGGTGTTCGCGCACCAGCCGCAGACCATAACCGCCAAACTGCTCCGAAGCGCCGAGGGGCTGCGCGCCCGGTTGTCCTCGGCGCGCACTGTCGAACACGACACCACGCCGGAGCGGGAGCGTCGACTCACTCTCGCCCGGCGCGCCGCGGTCGTGACCTGGGCGCTAGTGGTGGTTTACCGAACTGTCACGGGCGGGCTCGCGTTCAACCGGGAACTGCTGCTGGTCTACATCGCTACCGGGCTGATCGCCGCCAGCATCGGTCGCGGTCGCAAAGTTTTGCTTGTCGTTCGTGACTGGCTTCCATTCGCGATAGTTCTACTGCTTTACGACCTGAGCCGGGGTGCGGCCACACTGGTCGGGAGTCCCACCTTGTGGCAACTTCAGCCGCAAGTGGACCGCTGGCTGTTCTTCGGGGCGATGCCCACCGTCTGGTTGCAGGAGCGCCTCAAGATGCCGACGCCGCCATGGTGGGAGGTGATCATCAGCTCGGTGTACATGTCGTTTTTCATCGTGCCGTACGTGGTCGCCGGGTTGCTGTGGCTGCGCAGCCGAGAGGACTGGAAAGCGTTCGTCTGGCGCTTCGTCTCATTGTCGTTTGCCGCGCTCGTCGTGTATATCCTGCTGCCGGCGGCGCCGCCGTGGGCCGCCGCCCGCTGCACCGCCGCCGACATCGCGACCGGCCCATCGAACCCCGGCTGCATGTTCAGATTCCCGGCAGGCGTCCCCGGCGGCGGCCTGCTCGGCGCAATGCAGAAGAGTCAGCCCGGCGCCAACCAATTTGTCGAGCGCATCTCCACGCGCGGCTGGGGCACGCTGCATCTGCAGTCCGCCGGGGTCTTGATCGACTCGGGGCAGGCCAGTGTCAACCTGGTGGCGGCCATCCCGTCGCTGCATGCCGCATTGTCGGCAATGGTCGTGATTTTCGTGTGGCGGCG
>JAFAQO010000232.1 GCA_019246375.1 Mycobacterium sp.
AAGCCGATCCCGATCGGGCCGCCGAGGTGCGCTGGTCTGCCGATGGAGAGATGGTGCGCAGCAGCTACACCCTGCGTCCAGACGACGACGATTGGGGCCAGGCCGGTACCCTCGTGCGCGACGTGATGAACGACGCCCAGCGCCAACGCTTGGTCCACAACATCGTTCATCACGTCTCCGACGGTGTGAAAGAACCCGTGCTGTCCCGGGTCTTCGAGTACTGGCGCAACATCGACCCTGACATCGGCAAAAAAGTCGAAGAAGGCGTACGCGCCAACCTCAAGCAGTAAACACGGTTTGCTTCTTGGCGAATGCAAGTCGAAATGATAGCAACAGCGGTAACGAAATCTTGGACGCCCCCAGTGTCCTCGTCCGGACCTAAGCCCTCACCAACCCGACTGGTTGCCCGCAACGGTATCGCCGGAAATTCGTACGCTCGCCTCGGTCGCAATCAACCACCGGAAGGTCGAGATCAATGAGCACTTCACGTGAAATGGTGCGCCGTGGACTACTACTCGACGGCCTCGGCAAACTTGTGGATCTCAATGCTGTTGATTGGCATGTCAGACACCAGAATCCGTCGGCATCACCAGCGGAGGTTCAAAACGAAACCTTGGAGGTCATTCGCTCCCTGGTAAGCGATGGACTGTTCAGGGTGGGAGGAGTGCACTCCGAAGGTGAACATCTCGGAGGAGTTGTGTCCATGGAAAGCGAACGTTTCGATCCCTGGGACCGGCCGCTTGATCATACGATGAACAAGATTTCACACTTTTATGTCAAACACTACGACGACCCCGAGAGATGGATGTATGCAGCGTGGCTGCAGCTCACCGGCAAGGGCGAACAGCTCGCACGATCAATCGAAGAGCAAGACATCGAGGGGTACAGATAGTCGAAGCGTCTGCTGTTTCGAGTACTTCGTTTTCTTCAGCTTGCTTCGGTAGAGGTGCCGTTATGGACGACGAGTATGCCGACATGCTTAGTCGGACCATGTCGGAGTTGACCGAAGACTTCTTCTGCCCTACCGGTATCGATGCCATTTTCTCGCCGCGATCGCGGTGATCGCTCATGATGAAGCGCTTTAATTGGCGTCGGCGCTGGCCAGTAGGGAGACCATTGGCCAGGCCAAAGCATGATCCCATGAGACCAACACGCGGCGGCTGGCCTCGCCGTACGCCACTCGATAGCCGGCCGGAATGTCGGCGAACGTGGCAAAGGCTGTGCTGGTCTTTGTTGTTGACCAAAACGACGAAGGTACCATTCTCATCATCCAATGGATTGGTGCTCACCCTTGCTCCTCGAATCCGCAGACGAGGCGATTTGGC
Organism: Mycobacterium sp.; assembly: GCA_019246375.1. Classification (GTDB taxonomy): domain Bacteria; phylum Actinomycetota; class Actinomycetes; order Mycobacteriales; family Mycobacteriaceae; genus Mycobacterium. The sequence continues at coordinate 1,326 of JAFAQO010000232.1, forward strand.
GGTGTGTGGCGAGCGCGGCGCCGAGCACCCGATCGGACAGCAAACCCAAGCAGCTGAGGTTTGGAAACCCGGGCCCCTGCGTGAGCCCGGCCAGATTCGGCAGGAATAGCTTGGGCGTGACGTCGGTGACGGCCAGGTCGTATCCGATGGCCTCCTGCAGGTGGTTGCCGCCCAGCGGGGCACCCAGTCCGAGCTCGAGCAAATCGAGCGCGTCCTGGCTGAACAATGTCAGAAACCACAACGGATCGGCGCCGGACCCGTCGATCACCAGATCGAAACCGTGCACCGTCTCCAAGTTTTCGCTGCCCCGGTTAGTGCTCAGCGTCAACCGAATCTGCTCATCACGCCCTACCGCGTGGGCGACCCGGCCGCGTAGGTGCCGAATCCGGTCGTCGGCGAGCAGTGCGTCCTGCACGCTCGCCGAGAACACGCCGCGGTCGGTGCGGGCCAGCGCGTCGCGGCGCTCGGCCAGCGTCAGCGCCGCCCAGTCGGTCGGGTCGGAAAACAGCACATTCTCGAAGAAGCTTTCCCCCCTGGTGAACAGCGTCACCTGCGGCGAAATCACGATGATGCTGGAAACGCGGTGCCGAAACAGTTCATTGAGCATCGATGCGGCAGATTCGCCGCCACCGATCACCGCGACCCGATCGGCGTTGATCCGGTCGTGTCCGGCCGCCCGGTGCCAGAACTGCGCAATCGAGAGCACCCGGGGATTGCCGGGCAACAGCGACCTTTCCGCCTGGCCCGGTCCGGTGATCATCAGCGCGTCGGCGAGCACAGTGTCTTCGTGGGTGTGTAGCGCCCAGCGGTCGCCATCGACGGCGACCCGCTCGACCTCACCTCTGACCACGGACATCCCGACCTGCTCGGCCACCCAGCGCAGATACTGGCCCCACCGGCGATGGGTGGGCGCCGGTCTGCCGCGGTCTATCCATTCCGCGAACGACGCGGAGGCGATCAGATACGACTGCCAGCTGTACCGGGTCATCCGCTCGTCGAGTTCGGCGTTGCGGCGCGGCACCAGCGCTGAACGGTAGGGAAAGCCGACATCCTTTTCCGGGCTGGTGCCCAGTCGCTGCGCTCCGTCGGTCCAGCCGCCGCTGGCCTGCCAGTTGGCAGCCACCCCAATGCGTTCCACCGCGATCACGTCGGGCGTCTCGACACCCATGTCGCGCAGCACGGCCGACTTGGCGGCGAGGGCTACCGCCTTGGCTCCGGCGCCGAGCACCGCCAGTGTGGTCATGTCGCTACCTCCCGCAGCGCGTCACCCCAAATGCTCTGCAGCGCAGCAAGGTCAGCGTCACCGAGGACGTCGGGCAACGCCCGCCACTGGGTCACCAGAACCGGTTCGTCCCCGGCCGTCAGCACCGTGGCGAGGATGCTGAGTTCATGACGCACCGCCAGGCCAGGTTCGGGCAGCGGGGGCAGTCCGGCCAGCAACTCACGATCCAGCCGCAACCCGGCCTCGGTGGCGCCAAGGTCGGTGCGGCCGAGATAGTTCAACAGCAGCTGCGGCCCGCGGAATTCGGCCAGCTGCCGTCCGGTGTCGGCGCGCAGATAACGCAGCAGGCCGTAGTCGACTCCGTCGCCGGGGATTCGCGCCAGCTGCTCGCCGACTCGTCGCGGGTCCGCGGAGTCCACCCGCAGCGGGTGGATGGTGCTCAGCAGTCCCACCGTGTCGGTGGTGTCGATCGCGTCGCCGCCGGCAGGGTCGACCAAAGCGTCTGCACGCCCGTGGGTTTCCAGTGCCAGCAGCGGCGCCGGTGTGGGCTGACCGCGGTTCTGCCGCCACTGGGTCACCGTCCGCGACGTCGCGGCGATCAGCAGGTCGATCATCGGCACGCCCGAACCGATCAGCCGGCCCGTGACATCGGCGTCGGCGATCGCTGTCCGGATCACTAGATTGCGGGCCCGGTCGCGGTCCGGGCGTACTCGCCGGGCCCCGAGGTCGGGGTCGTCACCATCGAGTTGGGAAATCCAGAACGGCGCGCTGTCAAGGCTTTCGGCGCGCAGGGCCAGCGCACGCGACCAGCGTCGGTAGCTGGTGTGCTCGCGAACCGGGGCAGGTGTGTGACCGGCGCGCAACGCTTGCAGGGCGGCGTCGAGTTCGCCGAGCACCACTCGCCACGACGCCGGGTCCATCGCCAGCACATGCGCGGCCAGCAGCAGCACGCTTCGCTCGCTGGGCAATCGGAGCCACACCGCCCCCAGCAGCCTGCCTCGCTCCGGGTCGAGAAACTGCAGCGCCTCCCGGGCATAGGTGGCGACAGCCACATTCGGCTCACCGGATACGTCGATGTCGGTGAAGAATTCGGGGGTCTTCGCCGGCAACAGGCTCATGGTGGCGCGGTCCAGCCGGGTGCGCAGTACCTCGTGACCGTCGACGATGGTGGCCAGCGCACTCCGTAGCTGTTGGCCACTGATCCCGGTGGGCAGCTGGATGGCTTCGATTTGGGCAAGCCTGCGGGCCTCGCCGTGTTCGTAAAGCCAGCGGGCGTTGGGCAGCAAGGGGATCGGTCCGGCAGTGTTCGTCGGCTCGTGGCCGACGCTCGGGGCGTCGGCGTCGATTGCGGCGCCGAGTTCGCGAATGGTGCCGCACTCCAGGATGAGCCGGGCACGCAGCGCGATGCCGCGCCGACGCGCCGCCTGCACCACCGAAAGGGCCGCGATGCTGTCGAGGCCCAGCTGTAGAAAGTCTGTGGTGACGTCGACCTGCGGACTGTGCAGAATATCCGAAAGCAGTTCGGCGAGCGCCCGTTCGGTAGCGGTCTCGGGCAGGGGCTGCGCTGTGGCGTTGGAATCGCTTGCCGCCAAAGCGGCCTCGTCCAGCTTGCCGTTGGCGGTCAGCGGAATGTCGTCGACGACGGCGATGCGTTGCGGAACCATATACCGCGGCAGTCGTGCGGTAAGCGCGCTGCGCAACTCGGCCGCGGTGGGCCGAGAATTCGCCGCTGCCCCGTCGGCGATCGCGACGTACGCGGTCAGCTGCGGAGCACCGTGCTGATCGCGTACCACGACGCCGGCATGGCGGACAGCGGGATGCGCTTCAAGCGCGGCGGCGATTTCGCCGGGTTCGACCCGATAGCCGCGGATCTTCACCTGGGCGTCGGCGCGGCCCAGATACTGTAGCGAGCCGTCCGGTTGGCGCCGCACCAGATCGCCGGTCCGGTACATGCGCTCACCGGTCGCGAACGGGTCGGCGATGAATCGGGCAGCAGTTTCAGCCGGCCGGCCCAGGTAACCACGGCCCAGCTGGCCGCCGGTCAGGTACAGCTCGCCGACCGCTCCGCAGGGCACCGGGCGCAGCGCGGAGTCCAGCACATAGCCGCGCGTGTGTCGGGTAGGCCGGCCGATGGTCGGCTCGTCGTGCTCGGCGATGGCGGCGACCACCGCCTCGACGGTCGTCTCGGTAGGACCGTAGCAGTTGTAGACCGCCATCCCGGTCCGGTCGCATTCGGCTCGGAGCACCGCCCACATCGGCGCGCTGACGGCTTCACCGCCCAGCGCCAGCACCGTCAGCCGCGCACGATCGAACAAACCAAAAGCCGTCATTTGAGCAAACATCGACGGTGTGGTGTCGATCATGTCGACGCCCTGCTCGACGATGGTATGTACCAGCGCTTCGGCGTCGCGCTGGATGTGCTCGTCGACGATGTGCACGGCATGACCATCGAGCAGCGCGACCAGCGGCTGCCAGGCAGCGTCGAACGCGAACGACCACGCGTGCGCGATCCGCAGCCGGCGACCTAACCTTGCTGCAGCCGGCCGCAGCACGCTGTCGATGTGGTCGTCGGCGTAAGCGCTGAGCGCGGCATGAGTTCCGATGACGCCCTTGGGGTCTCCGGTTGTACCGGACGTGAAGACGACATAGGCGGCTTGCTCATCGGCGGTGTTGACGGGACGAAAGCCGTTGGCGGGCAGTTGATCGGCAGCCGACAGCAGGCCTTCCTCTACCACGATCGTCGCGCCGGTCTGCCGCAAAATCGACTCAACCCGCCTTGGGGGCATGCCCGGCTCCAGCGGCACGCACATAGCGCCGGCCTTGAGCGTCGCCAGCATTGCCACCACATACTGTGGGCCGCGAGAAAGCTTTATCGCGATCGGTGTTTCGGTCCCGGCACCGCGTGCGGTAAGCCCAGCGGCGAGCCGGTTGGCAGCGATGTCGAGCTGCCGGTAGCTCAGCGCGCCGGCCGCCCAGCTCACCGCGACACGGTCGGCCATCGCCTCGGCGACAGCGGCAAATCGGGTATGGATCGCCGGCTCCCCGGACGGCGGCCTCGCCGACTGTTCGGCGGCATGCAGCGCCGCCGCCTCATTTTCGAACAAGACGCTGACGTCACCCAGCCGCCACTCCCACAGCGACAGCAGCCGTTCGGCCGCGACCAGGACGCGCCGGCCGAGCGTAGCGGCAGGCGTGCGGCCCAGCGCCCCGTCTGTCACTTCCACCAGCATGACTAGTTGACCGTCGGCCACATGGATAGCCAACGTGACGGGGAAATGCGACAGGCTTTCCAGCGCCGCGGGCCGGAATGAGACACCGCCGGCGCGTAATTCGCCGTCGATCAAGCCGCCGGTCGGGAAGTTCTCGTAGACCAGCAGGGTGTCGAACATCTCTCCGACGCCGCCGAGCTCGCGCAGTTGCGCATGCCCCAGATAGCTGTGTTCGCGTAGCGTCGCCGAAGTACGTTGGACCTCAAGACATTGCTCGCCGGCGGTGGCCTCGTCGTCGAGCCGCACCCGGAGCGGCACAGTGTTGATGAACAGGCCGATCATGGTCTCCACGCCGGTCAGTTCGGCCGGTCGGCCCGACACGGTGATCCCGAAGACCACGTCGTCTCGGTCGGTCAACCGCGACAGCACCAAGGCCCACGCCATCTGCATCAAGGTGTTGACGGTGATACCCCGCGTCCGGGCGCCGTCGATCAGGCGTGCGGTGGCCTGCGGGTCGCTGCGCAGTTCGGTGCGCCGCGGTAGGCCGCGGCCCGCATCGTCGCCGCAGCCCCGGCCCGATTGGTCGGCTCCTCCTCGGGCCGCTAAACGGCCCGCATCGTCGCCACCCATAGCCGCGGACAACCGCGTCGGACCGGACAGGCCGGCCAGATGCTCCCGCCAGATACGTTGGCTGACAACCTGATCACGGCCGGCCAGCCAGCCGATGTAATCGCGGTACGGCCGTGGCGCGGCGGGCAAGGCATCAAGGTTGCCGCCGCCTCGATACAAGGCGATCAACTCCGCGGCGAACACCGGCAGCGACCAGCCGTCGATTACGATGTGGTGGGCGGTGATCATCAACCGCCAGCGCTCAGCCGGCAGTTCGATGAGCAGGAAGCGGATCGCCGGTGTGCGTGCGAAATCGAAAGGCCGGCTCCGTTCTTGTGCCTCCAGCGCCACGAGATCGTCTGGCGCTGCCGTGACGTGTCGCCACGGCAGCTGCACACGTGACGGCACAATTTGCACCGGATGCGGAATGCCGCCGCTGACAAAGCTGGCCCGCAGATTTGGGTGCCGCTGCAACATCTTCGCCGCACAATCCTTGAGCAGCGCGACATCCAGTGCACCGCAAATGTCGGCGGCCATCCCGATCAGGTACGGGTCGTCGGCGGGGCATCCGGCCAGCGTGGTAAGCGAATACAGCCCCTCCTGCAGCGGGCTGAGCGCCATGACGTCTTCGATGCCCGGCGGCGCGCCGGTTGCCGTGGCGGTCATGTCGTGCCGTTCTGCGATGCGGCCCAAGACCCCGCTACCGCGGCCAGATCCTCCGCCGACAGCCCAGAGGTGCTCATGGGTTCAAACCGAGTATCGGTGTGCCCATCGATCTCCTTCGGTGCAGCGTCCACCGCAGCGGCTAATTGCTGCACGGTCGGGTTTTCGAACACCATCCGCGGAGTGACCGGTAGGCCCGCGGCACGCGCCCTCGCGGCCAGCTGCACCGAAAGAATGCTATCGCCGCCCAGCGTGAAAAAGTCGTCGCAGCGCCCGATCTCGGCGATCGGTAGCAGATCGACGAAAACTTCTGCGAGCGCACGCTCGGTGTGGGTGGACGGTGGTTCGCTTCGGCCGGTGGTGTATGCCGTCGGTTGGGGCAGTGCTGGCCGGTTCAGCTTGCCCGACTCGGTCTTGGGCATCCCGTCGAGCACGGTGATCGAGGACGGCACCATATATCCTGGCAGCACAGAGGCGACTTGTGCGCGCACGGCAGCCGCCAGCGCCGACTTGGCGGCTTCGGTCATCGGCGGGTCGACGGCCGGCCGCTGCGGCACCACGTAACCGGCCAACGTGTTGCTGCCCTGCATATCCCAGGTGCGTGCCGCTGCAACGGCCACGCCGTCGACGGCCTTCAGAGCGGCCTCGACCTCGCCGAGTTCGACGCGAAAGCCACGCACCTTCACCTGGTGATCGACTCGACCCACAAACTCGAGGCGACCGTCTTCGGTCCATCGAGCCCGGTCGCCGCTGCGGTAGAACCGCGAACCTGGTTGGCTGGCGTAAGGGTTGGCCACAAATCGCGACGCCGTCAGCCCGGGCCGCTTCCAGTAGCCGCGAACCAGCTGGCCGCCGGCGTAGTACAGTTCGCCGACCACGCCGACCGGCACCGGCTGTAGACCGTCGTCGAGCAGATACACCTGCGAATCCGGCATCGGTTTGCCAAGCAACGGGACCGGTCCAGTGAGCGGTCCGCGCACGAGCGCACCGGACGTTTCGGTGGCACCGAAGTTGTTCAGCAACTCGGGGACTTCCACAGCGCCGCGGGCGGCGAGCAGCCGTTCCTGCAGCGAGACGGTCATCGGTTCGGCGCCGCACACCAGGCGGGTCAACGACCGCACCGCCTCGGGCCATGAATCAGCAAGTGTGGACACCAAGCTCGGTACCGCGGTCACCTGCGTTATCGAATGGCGCTGCACTAGCGCGGCCAGGGCCTCAGCATCACGGTGCTCGGCATCGTCGGCCAAGATTGTCGTGGCGCCTGCCGCTAAACCCGCTAACGTCTCCATGCAGCCCTCGAGGAATGTCATGGAGGCCTGCGCCAAACGAATGTCGTTGCTCGGCAAAGGATAATGCCATAGCTGCCAGTTCAGCCGCGTGGTCATCGCGCGATGGGTGCCCAGCACACCCTTGGGTTTGCCCGTCGAACCTGACGTGAACACCAGGTACATCGGATCGTCGGGATGAGCGGCCGGCGACCGACGCGGTGGGCGCTCTGGGGCGTCCATAGCATGCTGCACCGCCGGGTCGTCAAGTGAAAGGAACGTAACACCCGGGCATTTCGGCATGGTGTCGAGAGCTTCGGCCGTCACCACGACAGCATGCGGCTCGACATCGTCGAGCATCAGCTGTTTGCGCGCGAGCGGGTAACCGGGATCGAGCGGGAAAAAGCCAGCACCGGCCTTCATGATCCCGACGAGTGCCACCACCATGTCGATGCAGCGCCGCGTCGATAGACCCACCAGCGATCCGGGCCCGACTCGTTGATCGGCGAGCAGCTGTGCGAAGTTGTCCGAACGCCGGTGCAACGCCGGGTATTCGATCTGCTGGTCGCCGCAGCGCACCGCGATGCGATCCGAGCCCCATTGCCGACTAGGTTCGAGCAGCTCGATGATCGTGGCCGGACGGTCGGGTGGTGGCTCGGCGCCGCGGCTCCACTCGGTGAGAATCCGCTGTCGTTCAACGTTGTCGAGCAGGCGAATGTCCCGTAACGTTTGGTCGCTATCACTCGCGAACGCGGTGATGACCTGGGTCAGCCAGCTGACCAGCCGCTCGATGGTGGCCCTGCGATACAGCTCGGTGCGGAACAGGACATTGCCGGTGTACCCGACTTCCCCGCCACCAGCGGTGGCGAAGAAGCTGACGCTCAGGTCGGCATGCGCGAGGTCGAAGGTTGGTACCAGCGCGGTGAATACGGTGTCCCCGGCCGCGCTGATGTCGATCACTCGCTCGGTGGGCAGGTGATCGCGGACATGGACGACGACTTGGAACAGCGGGTTGCGCGACAACGAGCGCACCGGGCCGACCGCGTCCACCACCCGGTCGAACGGCACATCTTGGTGTGCATACGCAGCGAGCGCCATTTCCCGGGCCCGCGCCAGCACGTCACGCAGTGTCGGGTTGCCGCGCAGATCATTGCGCAGTACCAGGATGTTGACGAAAAAGCCGATCAGTTGGTCCAACTCGGGTTCGGCGCGACCGGCGACCGGGGTGCCGAGCGGAATATCCACACCGCCACCGGCTTTGTGAAGCACCACCGCGACGGCCGCTTGCAGCAGCATGAATTCGGTGATGCCCAGCTCGCGGCAGAGCTCTTTGAGCTTGGCGCGGGTCTGTGTGTCGATGGTGAAGTCAACGGAGTCACCGGCGCCGCTGGGCACCGGCTTTCGCGGGAAATCCGGCCGCAGGCCAGTGTCCTCGGGCAGCCCGTCCAGCTGTCGCCTCCAATAGTCGCGCTGCGTTGCGGCGATACTGGGCTCGCCAACGGTTGGCTCGGCCAGTAAGGCACCCTGCCAGGCCGCGTAGTCGGCGTATTGCACCGGCAACGCTGGCCACGACGGCGTCTGGCCGGCTCGGCGGGCACGGTAGGCGGTCATTAGGTCGGCGAACAGCGTTTCGCCCGACCAGTGATCGCTGGCGATGTGGTGTATCACCAATGACAGCACCTGCTGGTCGCCGGTGCGGAGCAGGGCGGCACGGATTGGCCAATCGTGGTCCAGGCGGAACCGGTGCCGTCGCTCGGCGTCGAGTTCCACCTGCATCCAAGCTTCGTCTGTCCCAGTGGCCTGACGCACCGGCATTTCGCCGACGGCATTGACCACTTGGTATGGGACACCGTCGATCTCCGTGTATGTAGTACGTAGGATCTCGTGACGCACCACGACGTCGCCGATGGCGGCAATCAGGGCCTCGGTATCGCAGGGCCCGCGCAGCCGTGCCGCGAATGGAATGTTGTTGGCCCCGCTGGGCCCCTCGATGCGGTAGGCGAACCAGGAGCGCAGCTGTGACGCCGACAGCGGCAACGGGCCATCGTGCGACATCCCGATCAACTTGGGCCGCCGACGCGCCGGCGCGCCACCGGACCGGCTCTGGTCGATCCGTTCGGCCAGCCCGGCAACGGTAGCGAACTCGAAAACGTCCCTGATGCCGGTTTCGACGCCGCACTCCGACCGGATTGCGGCGACCAGCTTGGTGGCCAGCAGGGAGTGCCCGCCGAGGTCGAAGAATGAGTCGTCGGCGCCCACCCGCGCGTGACCGAGTAGACCGGCGAACAAGTCCGCGATCAAGCGCTCGGTGGGTGTGGATGGCTCGCGGTATTCGGTGGCCGCGGCGATTTGCGGTGGTGGCAGGGCGTCGCGATCGATCTTGCCGTGCGTGGTGATCGGGATCTTATCAATCAGAACGTAAGCGGCCGGTACCAGGTAATCAGGCAGCGCGGCGGCCACCCGCGCTTGGATCCGCTCGACCTCGACGGTATCGCTACCACCCGTGGCCGGGGTGATGTAGCCGACGACGCTCTTGCCCAGCTGCGGCAGGTCGACGACGATGACAACGGCCTGCCCGACACTGGGGTCGACCGAGATCGCCGCGGCAATCTCGCCAAGTTCGACGCGGATGCCGTGGATCTTCACCTGTTCGTCGGCGCGGCCGACGAATTCGATATCACCATCTACGTTGCGGCGCGCCAAGTCTCCGGAGCGATACAGCCGACCG
>JAFAQO010000237.1 GCA_019246375.1 Mycobacterium sp.
CCAGCACAACGTGTACATCCCGTGGTCGATCACCGTCACCCCGATCTCCCAGTCGGACGTCGGTTCGGTCGAGGCGTCCAGCCTTTTCCATCTCAGCCGGCTCAACTGCTCGATCACCACAAGCGACGGCACGGTGCTGTCGTCGAACGCCAACAACATGCCACAGACGAGTTGCTGATGGCCGACAGGTATTCCGGGGACCGACGGGGGTGGGCGGTCATCTCGCCGCTTGCCACCGACCGCATCCTGGTCGGCTTGTGCGCCGGTGTCTGGTTGGTGCTCGTCGGCGTCAGCGTGGCGGCTATCGTGGCGTTGGTCGACCTGGGCCAAGGATTCACCAGGCCGAGGGGCGGCCAGCACACTCCCGTCGTGCTGTACGTCATCATCGTGGTCTCCGCAGTGATCATCGCGGGCGCGATCCCGGTGCTGCTGCGTGCCCGGCGCACCACCCGAGCCAGGCCGGTCGCCCAGCCCGGCAGACCGGCGCGCCGCCTGAGCGGGCAGCCGATCAGGCCCGGCTATTCGGCGCCTCGGGCGTTGACCGGCGCGCCCGCTACCCAGCAACTGACGGCGGTCCGGTCGGCTGCTGGGTTGTCCGAGGCCGAGGTAAACCGGATCTGGTTGCGGGGCACGGCCGGACTGATGGCCGTTATGGGAGTCGCGTTGATCGCCGTCGCGGCCGCGACCTACCTGATGGCCGTCGGTCGGTATGGCCTGGCCTGGACCGGCTATGGCATTGCCGGTGCTATCACGGCGACGATGCCGGTGTTTTTGTGGTGGCATTTTCGCCAGACGCGTCGCAGGCTCGCCGGGCCCTGAACCACCCGGGCCGCCGGGCGTCGAGTCTGCGGACGCCGTCTGGCGGTTACCGGTCGCCGTGCTCGCCGTTCGGCGAACCGTTGCTGCCGGCCTGGTGCTCCCGCAGTGCCGTGAGCGCTCGGCGCTCGCCCGCGTGCGCCGCCTCGCGAAGCGCGACGTCCTCCGACAACGGGTCCGCGCGAAGGAAGCTGCCAGAGCCGGGCGAGCCGCCCGAGCCCAGCCTGTTCATCTTGTTGGGCACCGGCGCCCCCTGGTATTCCAGTGGCAACGGGTGGCCGTGCTCGTCGATCGCCCCTAACGGCTGGTGCAGCTCAATGTAGGCGCCGTGCGGCAGTCGTTTGATGATGCCGGTTTCGATGCCGTGCTCGAGCACCGCCCGGTCGCTGCGCTGCAGCCCGATGCACCACCGATAGGCGACGAAGTAGACGATCGGCGGCAGCACCACCATGCCGATGCGACCGATCCAGGTCGTCGCGTTGAGCGAGATCTCGAACTTGTACGCGATGATGTCGTTCATCGCACTGAGCGTGAGCACCATGTAGAAGGCGATCGCCATCGCGCCGACCGCGGTGCGCACGGGGGCGTCTCGCGGTCGCTGCAGCAGGTTGTGGTGTGCGTAGTCGCCGGTGAACCGCTTTTCCAGGAACGGATAAATGGTCAGCACCACGAAAATGACACCCATGATCGTGGCGACCCACACCGCAGCCGGGATCGTGTGATGCCAGAAGTAGAACTCCCACGGCGGCCAAATGCGGGCCAGACCTTCAGTCCACATCATGTAGAAGTCCGGCTGGGAACCGGCCGAAATCTGAGAAGGCTTGTAGGGCCCGAGGTTCCAGATGGGGTTGATCTGCAGCAGGCCGCCCATCAGCCCGAGGATGGCGGTGGTGAGCGCGAAGAACGCCCCGGATTTGACCGCGAACACCGGCATCACCCGCACACCGACGACGTTCTCCTCGGTGCGCCCGGGGCCGGGGAACTGCGTGTGTTTCTGGAACCACACCAAGGCCAGATGTATTCCGATGAGCGCCAGGATGATTCCAGGGAAGAGCAGGATGTGAATGGCGTACAGCCGCGGGATGAGAATTCCGCCCTCGGCGCAGTTGTACCCCACACCGCCGCACGGGAAGTCGCCGCCGAACAGAGCCCAGTGCAGCCAGGTGCCGATTACCGGCATGCCCAATGTGATCGAGGACAGCGCGGCCCGCAGCCCGATACCCGAGAGCAGGTCGTCGGGCAGCGAGTAGCCGAAGTAGCCCTCGAACATCGCCAGGATCAACAGCAGCGCCCCGAGGATCCAGTTGGCTTCACGGGGCCGCCGGAACGCCCCGGTGAAGAAGATGCGCGCCATGTGCACCATGATCGCGGCGGCGAACAGCAGCGCTGCCCAGTGGTGGACCTGACGGACGAACAGCCCGCCGCGAACTTCGAACGAGATGTTGAGAGCCGATTGGTAGGCCTTCGACATCTCCACACCGCGCAACGGTTGGTAGACGCCGTTGTAGGTGACCTCGGCCATGGAGGGATCGAAGAACAGGGTCAGGTACACACCGGTGATCAGCAGCACGATGAAGCTGTACAGCGCGATCTCACCGAGCAGGAACGACCAGTGCGTGGGGAAGACCTTGTTGAGCTGGCGGCGCACCGCTGCTGCGGGGTGATAGCGCGTGTCGATGTCATCGGCCTGGCGGGCCAGGACGCTACCGATATCCAGCTTCGGACTCAACTTCGGACTCATGTGGTGCGCTCCCAGAATGCCGGTCCGACGGGCTCGATGAAGTCGCCGTTGGCGACCAGATACCCGTCGGTGTCGATCGTGATGGGCAGCTGCGCTAGCGCGCGGGCAGCCGGACCGAATATGGGTTTAGCGAAGTGCAGCGCGTCGAACTGCGACTGGTGGCACGGGCACAGGATGCGGTAGGACTGCTGCTCGTAAAGCGATGCGGGGCAACCCAAATGCGAGCACACCTTGGTGAAGGCGAAGAACTCACCGAAATTGAAGCTCTCCTGGCCCTTGCGTTTGACGACCTTGGACATGTCGCCCGGGCGGATGCGGATGAGCATCACCGGGTTGCGGACGCCCATCAGGATCGCCGAGAGCCTTTCGTGGGATTCTTTGGTGGTGCCGTCACCGTCGGATGCCCGCCACGGAAACACGGTCTCCATGGCGCCGGCATCGAGGTCTTCCGGGCGGATCTTGGCGAACGGCGGCCCCCCATGCTGACCGGTGGAACGACCCAAGAAGATCGTTTCGCCGGGAAAGAGGGGGGTCCAGCCAGACGTCCACAGCACAGCCTTGTTGCCGGTGGCGGTTTGGACGACCGGTTTCCACGGGTTCTTGATCAGGCCGCCGGCAAAGGCGACCAGGGTGCCGAGACCGAACGCGCCGAGCCCGATGCCCAACGACATCCCGATCAGCTTGCGCCGCCGGATGGTCGAGCCCTCAAAGGCGTCTGTCAGGTTCGCAACGACGGTCTTGCGATGGATTGCCGGTGACCTGTTGTCGTGCCGTTCCTGGATGGAAATCTCTTCCGGGATGAACTTTTTCTGGTAGAGCACCGCTCCGACAGCCACCGACAGGATGGACAGTCCGAAGGTCAGCCCGTACAGCGGCGTGGCCAGCGAGTACAGGAAGCTACCGGGGGCTTCCATTGGCCTGTACTCCCACGGCCAGAACAAGAAGACCAGCAGCAGCGCCAGCCCGAAGAAACCACTCAGCAAAAGCCAGACGGCGACTTGCCGTTCCGTGCGCTTCTCGGCCCTGGTGCCTTCGACCGGCCACCGCGATTCCTTATAGACGGTTTGCACGCCGTCCAACCGGCCACCGAGCGCGACCAACTCCTCGCGCGACATGGCGTTCAGCTCCGCCTCGCTGGGCTGGGCTGCGGGGGCGGCCTCGGTGTCGGCGCCGACCGGGTCGCTGACGTCAGTCATATGCGCCGCTCCTCCTCATCGCTTCGCTCTGCATCGTCGCCGGCGCGGCTCATGATCGCGCCCCGATCCACAGTGCCGCGCCGATGATGGCGACCATGCCGATGATCCACGCCGCCATGCCTTCGGGTGCTGGTCCGAATCCGCCCAGGCCATAACCACCCGGCTGGCGCTCCTTGGTCACGCTTTTGATGTAGCCGATGATGTCCTTCTTGGCGTCAAGCGGAAGCTCACGGTCGGAGAACTTCGGCATGTTCTGCGGCCCCGTCCGCATCGCGGCAAGTATCTGCTGCTCATTAGGCGGGTCCAGGGCCGGTGCGTACTTACCCGACGACAGCGCCCCGCCCCGGCCGGTGAAGTTGTGGCAAGACGAGCAGTTGAGCCGGAACAAGTCGCCGCCGCGGCCAAGATCGGTGCCGCGCAGTGACTGCTGAGCGAGGCTGCCGTCAGCATCGCGAACCAGGGTCGGACCACCGCCGTTGGCCTGGACATAGGCGGACAGCGCGTCGATCTGTCCGGCGTCGAAAATCGGGTCTTTGCGGGGCGCCTGGGCCTCACCGCGCGCGACCGGCATCCGCCCGGTGGACACTTGGAAGTAAACGGCCGCCTCGCCGACACCGACCAGGCTGGGACCGTGGTCTTCCACGCCCTGCAGGTTGGCGCCATGGCAGGTGACGCAGGAAGTGTCGAACAGCTGCTTGCCGGTGCGCAGCAGCGCCGAAGAGGACTCGTCGGCGACGGCAACCTGCGGTTTCGGGGTCAGCACGGCGGCTAGGCCACCGGCGACGGTCAGCGCCACGACCAGCAGCAGTCCGGCCGACAGTCGGCGCCGAAAGCGCCGTCTGGCCCGCGAGTTGGCCCCGGATCGCATCGTCCGCACCTTCCTCAACCGAGCACTCCTCTTTGTCTCTTTGTCTTTATTCGGCGCTGGCAGCTCATCGGATGAAATAGATCGTGGTGAACAGCGCGATCCACACGATGTCGACGAAATGCCAGTAATAGGAGACGACGATTCCGGCGGTGGCCTGCGCGGGGGTGAACTTGCTCATCCCCGTGCGGGCCAGCAGGAAGATGAAGGCGATCAGCCCGCCGATGACGTGCAGCCCGTGGAAGCCGGTGGCCAAATAGAACACACTGCCGTACGCACTGCCGGGGATCGTGGTGCCGTGACTGGCCAGGTGGTAGTACTCGTAGCCCTGGCCGAGCACGAAGAACAGGCCCATCAGGAAGGTGATCACATACCAGCGGCGCAGCCCGAACACGTCGCCGCGCTCAGCGGCGAACACGCCCATCTGGCAGGTGAACGACGATGCGATCAGCACCAGCGTGACCGGGACCGCTTGGTACAGGTTCAGGTGCGTCGGTTTAGGAGGCCAGTCGCCGGCGGCCTGAGCGCGGGCCGTGAAGTACATCGCGAACAGGCCGGCGAAGAACATCAGTTCGCTTGAGAGCCAGACAATGGTGCCGACGCTGACCATGTTGGGCCGGTTCAGCGAGTGAATGCGCGACGTGATCGCAGTACCCGAGGTCCCCACAGCGCTGGTCACATCGCAAGTATGACGCTTTGTAGTTGATGATCTCCACCCGGGGCGGCATATTGCGTCACCGCTCGTGCTGCCGCCGTGGGTGGCGCTTCGCCGTTTGCGCTCTGGTGGCGGTTCGGCTCGCATGGGACCATCGGCGCGTGGCCCTGTCATCTGCGTCAACCGTCGACGGCGCAGGCGGATCGGCGTCGTCATGGTCGCAGGTCCTGGGGCGGTTGACCGCCGGTCAGCACTTAGCCCGGGGCCAGGCTGCCTGGGCCATGGAACAGATCATGACCGGCGCCGCGACACCGGCCCAGATCGCGGCCTTCGGCGTCGCCATGAAGATGAAGATTCCCACCGCGGCCGAGGTCAACGAGCTGGCCGACGTCATGCTCGGCTATGGGCGCCGGCTGCCGACTGACGACATCGGCACCGACACCGTCGACATCGTCGGCACCGGCGGTGATGGCGTCAGCACCGTCAACCTGTCTACGATGGCGGCGATCGTGGTGGCGGCCGCCGGTGTGCCGGTGGTCAAACACGGCAACCGGGCGGCGTCGTCGCTTGCCGGCGGCGCCGACACCTTGGAGGCGCTCGGGGTGCGCATCGACCTGGGACCCGACGAGGTCGCGCGCAGCGTCGCCGAAGTCGGGATCGGGTTCTGCTTCGCGCCGCAGTTCCACCCGTCGTACCGGCACGCAGCGGCGGCGCGGCGCGAAGTCGGGGTGCCGACCGTATTCAATCTGCTTGGGCCGCTGACGAATCCGGGCCAGCCACGTGCCGGGCTGATCGGCTGCGCTTTCGCCGACCTCGCCGAGGTGATGGCCGGAGTGTTCGCTGCGCGCCGGTCCAGCGTTTTGGTGGTGCACGGCGACGACGGCCTCGACGAGTTGACCACCACCACGACGAGCACGATCTGGCGAGTGCAGGCTGGCACGGTGGACAGGCTGACCTTCGACCCCGCCGGGTTCGGTTTCGCCCGTTCCGCGCTTGAGGAGTTACTCGGAGGTGACGCGAAAGCCAATGCCGCCGAGACGCATTCGGTGCTGGCAGGGGACAAGGGCCCGGTCCGCGACGCTGTCGTCCTCAACGCCGCCGGCGCGATCGTCGCGCACGCCGGGCTATCCAGTCGCGCCGAATGGTTGCCGGCGTGGGAGGACGGGCTGCGGCGCGCCTGCGAGGCGATCGACAGCGGAGCGGCCGAACAGCTGCTCGCGCGATGGGTGCGGTTCTCTCAGCAGATCTGAATCCCAGTCGCGAACTGCCTGCTCGGCGGCCAACCGCGCCGAGCGGGCCGACTCAGCCCACCCCGCCCACGGGCCGGCCGAGTGCAGCGGTGAGGCCCAGCCCACGGCGTCGGCAGCGTCTTGGCAGCCGGTGCGCACGATGCGCACACCGGGTTTTGTCAGCCACCGCACAATCAGCGCGGTCTCCTCGACCAGCGCTCCGCCGAGCGGGGCGAGGCGGGGCAGGATGGTCTGCGCGCCCGCGCTGATCGCGTCGACCACCGGCATCGGCGGCACGCCACGACGGGCCGTGCCCGTCGCGGCGAGTTGACCATGGCGGATGACGGTGAGGTCCCAGCCGCCGCTTCCGTCCGGCGCGGCGGCCACCAACTCGGGCAGCGCGGCCAGCGAGCGCAGGCGCTGGCCACGCCAGAGCACTTCCACGGCGGCGGCGGTGTGATCCCGCAACCGGGCGGCGCTTTCGTAGCGGCCGCGCTGGGCCAGCGCGCTGACCTGGTGCACCGCGGCTGCCAGCGGCGCGTTATCCACGCCGTCGATCAGCGCGGCCGCGCACTGTGCCGCCGGTGCGTATTGGGCTGCTGTGACGTCGCGGGCGGCAGGACACGGCGAAACCGTGGCTTCCGGGCACTTTGGACCGTGCAGCGCCGAGCGTGCCAGCCGGGCGGTGCAGGTCCGCACACCGGTGAACCGCGCCAGCAGGGCCGCGGTGTCGGCGGCGTCGGCGCGGGAGCGAAACGGTCCGACGGCATGGTGGTGACGCGGGGCGCGCACCACCGACAGGCGCGGGAACGCTTCGTCGGTCAGCACGGCCCACCACCACCGGTGCGGGAACCTCGAGCGGCGGTTGTACGGCGGGGCATGCGCGGCCAGCATCCGCAGTTCGCGCACACCGGCTTCCAGCGCGTGCGCGCACTCCACGTGGTCGACGGTGCCGGCCAGCGTGACCATCTCCTTGATTCGGCTGCGCTGGTCGCTGCCGTTGAAGTACTGACATACCCTGCGCCGCAGGTCAATTGCGGTGCCGACGTAGAGCACCTCGCCGGACGGACCGCGGAAGAGGTACACCCCCGGCCGGCGTGGGAGGCCCTCGGCGAGTACCCGCTTGCGGCGCTGGGCGGCGGTGATACCGGGCAGATACGAGCGCAGCTCGGTATATGTGTTCACCCCCTGGTTGCCCACCCGTTCGATGAGCGCATGCAGCACGTCGACGGTGGCGCGGGCGTCGTCGAGGGCGCGGTGGGTGGGCTCGGTGGCCACCGCGAACAGTCGCGCCAGCTCGGCCAGCCGCACGCTTGGGGCCTCTTCACGGCTGAGCACCCGACGGGCCAGCCGGACGGTGCACAGGACCTTCGGTCGGGGCCAGGGGATCTGACACCGCTGCGCGGCCGCCCGCAGGAACCCGATGTCGAACCCTGCGTTGTGGGCCACCAGCACACAGCCGTGGGCGAAGTCGAGAAACATCGGCAGCACCGCGTCGATGGACGGGGCGTCGGACACCATCGCGCTGGTGATGCCGGTGAGCCGCACGATCTGGGGCGGAATGTTGCGCTGCGGATCCACCAGGGTGGCGAACTCGCCCAACACCGCGCCGCCGCGCACCTTGACCGCACCGATCTCGGTAATGGCGTCGGGTGCTGTTCCGGGTGCACCGGTCATGCGCGCGCCGGTGGTCTCCAAGTCGACCACGACAAACGTGGTCTCCCGCAACGACATCTCGGCGGGCGGGTCCGGCCATGAGTGAGCGTCGGCGAAGCTCAGCTGCGTCGCACCGGTCGCGGCCACGGCCAGCACGTTATGCACCCGTACCGACAGGCACGGTCTGCCACGCCGCCGGAGCCGCCCAGCGCGCCGAAGACAGTCGGAAACTTGTCGGTGCCCTCGGCTAGCGTGCGGGCAGACCGGCCGAAAGCACCGAGAGGACCAGCGAGATGGCACCAAGCAGCACGTCAGATGACGCCGGACAGGCCGATGCGGCGTCCGGACCGACAGGACCAGTGGTGATCGACTGCGACGACTGCGCGGTTCGGGGACCGGCGTGCAGCGACTGCGTCGTCAGCGTCTTGTTAGGTGTCCCTGAGACATTGCTAAGTGACGAGTGTGCGGCACTGGAAACTCTCGCCGATGCCGGCCTTGCACCCAGGCTGCGGCTTGTGCCGATCCGCCGGTAGCCGCCAGGAGTGGATTAGTGAAGAGCGCCGATCAAGTCTTGCCGATTTCTTAACATTGCGCCGTTGGACATTACCGATGCCGTTTCGTAACCTATCTGAGACCTGAAGCGGGCTCGACGGTTGTGTCGACGGGTGTTTAAGGATACGAATATTGGGGTCGGGGCTACGCGGCACACGCTGCGCTGAACGTACTTACACGCGATTCGCCGTTGCCGGGATTGCAGCTTTGATTTCCTTATCCGGTGTGTTCTCCGCAGATGTGCTGGCCGACCCAGCCAACGATGCGACGGCTAAGCTCAGCGAGCTGTCCCGCCAAGCTGAGCAAACCACCGAGGCGATGCACAGCGCCGAGCTGGACCTGAATAACAAGCTGGCTGCGCAGCGTGCGGCGGACAAGAAGCATGCCGACGACCAAGCCGCGCTGGGTGCGGCGAAGGCTAAGCTGGCAAACTTCCAGTCCGCTGTCAACAAATTCGCCGCCGCGATGTACATGGGTGGGCGCACCGACGGTATGCACGCCATCCTGAGCGCTGGATCGCCGCAACAACTGATCGGCAAGCTGGCCGTGCAGCGCGCGATCTCGACCGACATGTCGACACAGATGGCCCGCTATCGAGCCGCGTCGCAACAGACCACCACCGCCGAGCAGGCATCAGCCAAGTCCGCCGCGGACGCACGAACCGCCGCCGAACAGGCAGCCGCCGTGCGGGCGGATCTGCAGTCCAAGCAGAGTCAGCTGCAACTGCAGATCGCTGTCGTCAAGTCCCAATACCTAGCGCTTACCCCTGGGCAGCGCACGGCCCTGGCAGCTCCCGGTCCAATACCGGCGCCAGCGCTCGGCGAGGCGCCCCAAGCCGCCCCACCTGGGCCATTCCCCCTGCCTTGGGCACTGCCCGACGCGGCTCCCGGCACTTCTGAAGGCGCGACCGCGGTTGAGGCTGCGCTGACCCAGATCGGTTCGCCGTACGTATGGGGCGGCGCGGCACCCGGCGGATTCGACTGCTCTGGCCTGGTGATGTGGGCGTTCCAGCAGGCCGGGATCGC
>JAFAQO010000241.1 GCA_019246375.1 Mycobacterium sp.
GTCCCGAAACGAAATGACACCGCATGAATGTGAGAGCAGCGATGGCTTCTGAAGACGACACCTGGAACGACTTTCGTGCGACCGTCAACATGTCAGCCGGCGAACTCGAAAAGTGGCTCCAGACCGATGAATCCAAGCATGTCGGCCAGAAGCCTGGTGATCGGGAATCCACCGGGCATGCCAGCGGCCGACGCATCATCCAGTTGCTCAAAGCCAAGAAGAGCGATCTGACCGATGACGACTATGCACACATGCGCAAGGTCATCGGCTATGCGAAGCGCCATCTCGCGCAACGACCCGACGGCGACGTGCGCGAGACCGCTTGGCGGTATTCGCTGATGAATTGGGGCCACGACCCGACGAAGAAGTGAACCGTCATGCCTCTGGGCGCCGCGCTAGGTCTGTTCGCAGGTATCCGACGAACGCGTCAATGAGGGAATGGGCGAGTTCGACTGTTTCACCGGCACGCTGGCTGGCTGCGGTGTCCAAGGCGCCGCTGCGCGCCAGGGTCACTAGACCGTGAACGAATGACCACGCGATCAGCGCGGTGTCGGGTACGACCTCCGTCGAGCTCGAGCGCCGGGCACCCAGTCGGCTCACCGCGGCGCTCAGCGCTTCGATGGCGCACTGCTGGGCCACTACCAGATCCGGCGCGTCGGCGTGCAACTCAGCTGATGAGAACATCAGCTCGAACAACGCTGGATTGGTGAGACCGAAATCGATGTAGGCCCGTCCGAGAGCGGCTAACTGTCTGCCCGGGTCAGATTCGGTGACCATATCCAGTTGCTGTGCTAATGCCTGGAAGCCCTCAGTGGCGATGGCGGTGAGCAGGCCGGCCCGGTCTCCGAAGTGGTATTTGGGCGAAGCATGCGACAAGCCCGCACGGCGTGCGACGGCACGCAGGCTGATCGCGGCGCGGCCGTGCTCGACAAGTTCTGCACGAGCTGCAGCCAGCAGGCGGGTACGAACGTCGGCGCTGCGGGCCGGGGACATCAGACCATTGTCAGATTATTACTTGACAGTGTCAAACAACCATGCCATGCTGGTCAAAATTGTTTGACACTGTCAAACAGATTGGCCCAGCAGGTGCGCACCCGAAAGGAACCGACATGATCACCACACACGCAACCTCGCCGGCCCGCCGGCCACACCGCTTCTCCGTCGACCCTTCGCTCCGGGTGGGCGACTCCGAGCGCGAACGCACCGCCGCTCGGCTGGGACAGGCCTTCACCCAGGGCTACCTGGCGATGCCGGAATACGAGACCCGCCTGAGCCAAGCATTCGAGGCGCAGACCGCGGATGCGCTGCAACGGCTCCTGGCCGACCTACCTGTCGACCGGATCAGCCGGCGGGATCCACACCGCCGCCAAGCACGGCTCGCCACAGCTCGGCGCGGCGTCCAGGTCCATTTGATCGCCTATCTTGCGATGTCACTGCTGACGGTCATGATTTGGCTGGTCGTGGCGCTCACAGTCGGCGCCTGGTACTTTTGGCCGGTCTGGCCGATTCTTGGCGCTGGGATCGGCCTCATGTCACACGCGATTCCCGTGCACGCCCGTTCGCGCAGAACGACGTCGATCTGAACACAGCACACCAATCATGTGCTGGCGTCATGGTTACGGTGACCGGCCGGTCGGCATATCAAGAGATTAAGCAGACAGCGCGCATCCGCCCGTAACATCAGGTTCTCCTTGTACCCGCGGTTGTCCCGCCACGTCACCGGGTTTCTGGTGCCGCGGTGGTGCACGCCACGTCTCACGATTGGAGCCGCCGTGACATCACAGGACGAGCAAAGCCAATATTTCCCTTACCGCTACGACCCTCGACTGGCCCCGATGTGGCTGCCGTTTCGGCCATGGCCGGGCAAGCAAGGCGTCACGCTGACCGATGACACTTTTGTCGCACGTTATGGGCCGTTCCACGTCGAAGCGCCGCTGTCGGCCGTGCGTGATGCCCATGTCACCGGCCCATACCGATGGTGGACCGCGGTCGGTCCCAGACTCTCGATGGTCGATGACGGACTCACGTTCGGAACCAACGCACACGCCGGCGTATGCATCCACTTCGAGCCGCGCATACACCGCGTCCTCGGTCTGCGGGACCACTCGGCGCTCACCGTGACCGTCGCCGACACCAAAGGGCTGGTCGCCGCAATCAAGGGCCGCACCTAGCGCCATCCGGCGCTTCGCACGGCGGCACGACCGCCAGTCGACGAGCGCGTTCCGATACGCTGGTCGATGTATCGCTAAGAAAGATGCGGTTAGGTGACTACGCGCGGCACTAAAAATCCACCGCCGAGCCGAGCGGAGCTGGAAAAGCTGATGTCGGCCGATATGCGGGCCGTCACAGCGCAGTCTGATCGCATAGGCCGCTACTTCGCGCGTCGACACGACGTGAGCGGCAGCGACTTCCACGCCTTACTCCACATCATGGTGGCCGAAACCGCCGGAATGCCGTTGACGTTGGCTCAACTCCGCGAACGCATGGATGTCTCCCCCGCCGCGATTACCTACCTCGTCGATCGGATGATCGAGTCCGGCCACATTCGGCGCGAACCCGATCCCGCGGATCGACGCAAGTCGCTACTTCGCTACGAACAAAGCGGGATGGCCTTAGCACACGACTTCTTCAGCCCGCTCGGTGTCCATCTCCGCCGCGCGCTCGCGGACCTGCATGACACGGATCTCATTGCCGCTCACCGCGTGTTCATGGCGATGGCCGAGGCGATGTCGACATTCGAGGGTGAGCTTCTCGTACAAGGTCGCAAGCCGCCAACCGCTGGGCGGAACAACGCGACAACCGATCGGCGCCGATAAGTCACGCAGTGAATCCTGCTGCGCCACATGGCTCATAGCGACCAACCACGGTGCACCGGTCATTCGGCTACCA
The DNA here is from genome assembly GCA_019246375.1 of Mycobacterium sp. Taxonomy (GTDB): domain Bacteria; phylum Actinomycetota; class Actinomycetes; order Mycobacteriales; family Mycobacteriaceae; genus Mycobacterium. Next base: position 2,890 of record JAFAQO010000241.1, read on the forward strand.
ACTTCCGCGCTGCTGGCCCAAGTATGCGCTGCTCGATCAAGTCGGCCCCACGCGCCACGCCTCCGGTGGCGGCGAAACCGGCCGCAACGCGATGTGCACCATCACTCATCGTCATCGCCCTACGAACCGCGGCGCGAAGCCGTGCTGACGTGAGCTTTTTCGCCGGTAGCCGCGTGCCGCAGCGAGCCACCTGGACACGCCGCGCGACCTCGGCTTGATCGCGGGCGAAGGGGACGATGCAGACCGGCACACCGCGGTCAAGCGCCTTGAGGGTCGTTCCCATCCCGCCGTGGGTAATTGCGCAGCAGGCGCGGTCGAGCACTACTCCGTGCGGGACGAATTGGTGCACCGTCGCATTAGACGGGCGGGGCAGCCCGGGAGGCACCCCTGCCGGGAAAGTCGCAACGACATGGACCGGCTCTCCGGCCAGCGCGTGCAATGCGGTTTCTCCCAGTACCGCATCGGCCTGTTTGATCGACGATGTGCTTACCAGTACAAGGGGCCGGTCGATCGAGGCAACCCATTCGGGCACCGTCGCCGGCGTGGGCTCAACCGCGCAGGAACCGATGAAGTGCACCGCGTCACCCCACTCGGCACGCGGATACTCGAACGGTTCCCCGCCGACCGCCAACAGCAGCGGAGGACGGCGCATCAACTCGTCGACGGTCTTGACGGCGGGCACCTTCAGTTGCGCTCGAATGGCATTCACTCGCGGCAAGATTCGTCGATCGAAGAGATGTTCTACAAAGGGCCGCATCGCCGCGTCGCGGATATCGCCGAGGATTCCCGGCAGTGGCCGCAGTCCCGGTCCGAATGGCGGCACGCCCCGAGACCTCACGTAAGGGGTGAACGGTGAAAACACCAGCCAAGGGACGTCCGC
>JAFAQO010000242.1 GCA_019246375.1 Mycobacterium sp.
GATCGCGATCTGCTCTTCGCGGGTGGCGAGGTCAGCGCGGGGGGCATAGCGCAAGCCACCGTTGCTTGCCCAAGTGCCCTGGTCGAACTGCACACCGCCATAAAACCCGTTTCCGGTATTGATGGCCCAGTTTCCGCCGGACTCGCAGCTCGCGACGGCGTCCCAGATAGATCCGTTGGGCACAGGCGGCGCCTCGGTACCCGGTTTGGTGCCGACTCGCACCACCGCGTCGTGAGCCGGTGTCACGACGGTGTTGGCGACCGGCAGCCGACCAGTCTCCACGCCGTTGACTTTGGCGACCGCGAACGTCACGTCTTGGATGCCCGGGCTACCCGGGTCTTCGACGACCTCCCGGCTGATGTTCATCTCGGGGTCCTCGACACGCTTAGCCGCCGGAAGCAGCGGCACCCGCTCGGTGACCTTTTCGATGCGGTTGCGGGTCACCTTGATCTGCATAGCGTCGGTGACGGGGGCCTTCGCGCCCGGCGTCACTTGGTCACTTTGCTCCAGCGGCGCACCGGCGGCGGCCAGCAGCCCGCCGACGTTCGGTGCCGCCAGGTGCACCATTCGGACGGCACCGGCGTCGTTGATCTGCACTGATTTGGCGCTGACGACGGGCAGGGCCATTCCCGCCAGCGGAACACGGCTGCCGCGGGAAGCCGCGGTGGGCGCCGTGTCGGTCATCGCGAGTTGAGCCAGCGCCTCGTCGACCGTGGAAGCCGTCGTCCACACCTGCTTGGCGGCCTGGCCGTCCAGCGAAATCTGCAGCGGTCGGCTACGGCGCAGCACAATCTTGTCGGCCTCGTGCACCAGTTTGTCACCAGCCGGGTATAGGTCATCCCGCTTCCCGACGCCGAAACCGTTCTCCTTGATGACGTCGATCACTCGCGACTTCATCGTCGTCACCGTCATCGGAATTCCGTCGACATTGAGTGTCACCGTCTTTTGCGTGGCAACCGCGTAGCCACCGGCGAAGCTCAGGGCCAGCAACAACGCGCCGACGATAATCCGTAGTAGTGGTGATGGGGCCCCGTCCAGCTTCGTGATTATGTTCAACGTGCGTGTATCCCCGACCTCAGCAACACTTAACGAATCTCGAATCTTTGCGGCAAACGAAACGGGCCCCACGGGACCCGCCGTTCGATCACAAGACGGTAACGAACCGGCCTACATTGAGCAACTCGAGCATCGTCGCTCTTAAGGTGCTCTTAAGAATCAGTTACGCGGCAGCCCATAGACCCGGCGCGCGTTACCGGTCGTGACCTGCGCCAGCTCGTCAGCGGGCCGACCAATGAGTTCAGCCAGCGCCCGCACGGTGTAGGGCAGGCAGTACGGCTCGTTCGGCGCACCCCGATAGGGATGAGGCGCCAGAAACGGCGCGTCGGTCTCCACCAGCAGCTGCTCCGCGGGGATCATCGGGACGGCGTCCCGGAGCTCACGTGCGTTGCGAAAGCTGACCGTCCCGGACAGGCTGACCAGCCAACCCGCGTCGATGCAGGCGCGCGCCATCGCACTCCCTGATGAAAAGCAATGAAAGATCACAGTGCCGGGCGCACCCTCGGCCCGCAGCACGTCGAGCACCTGCGCATCGGCCTGCCGGTTGTGAATCATCAGCGGCTTGCCGGTCCGCTTGGCCAGGTCGATATGCCAGGCAAAGGCAGCGCGTTGGGCATCCGGCTCCGCGCATCGGTCGAGCTTGCCCGGCCAGTACAGGTCCATCCCGGTCTCGCCGATCGCCACCACCCGCGGATGCCCGGCCAATTGCTCGATCTCGGCGCGCGCGGTATCGGTGAGGGTGTTGGCCCTCGTCGGGTGCAGCGCCACCGCGGCGTAAACGCGGGGATCCCACTCGGCGGCCTCCGTCACCCAGCGCGCCGACTCCAGATCATCAGCGATGGTCACGATCGCGACCACCCCGACCGCCGCGGCGCGCTCGACGATGGCACGCACACCGTCGGCGCCTTCGGCGCCGCACGCGTCGAGGTGGGTGTGCGCGTCGATCAAGGGCACCAACGGCTCAGGGGCCGGCGGCGGCGGCCGGTCGGAACTCACTCGCACACAATAGGGTGAAACGCGATGAGGCCCTACTACGTCACCACCGCGATCACATACCCGAACGGGACGCCGCACGTCGGGCACGCTTACGAATACATCGCCACTGATGCAATTGCGCGGTTCAAGCGGCTCGACGGCTTCGACGTGCGCTTCTTGACCGGAACCGACGAGCATGGGCTGAAAATGGCCGAGACCGCCACGGCAGAGGGTCTACCCACCGCACAGCTGGCCCGCCGCAACTCGGATATGTTCCAACGGCTGCAGGAGAAGCTGGACATCTCCTTCGACCGGTTCATCCGCACCACCGACCCGGACCACCTCAACGCCGCAAAGGTGATCTGGCAACGGATGGTCGATGCCGACGATATCTATCTAGGCACGTATGCGGGCTGGTATTCGGTGCGCGACGAGAACTACCTCAGCGAGGACGAAACGAAGCTGCTTGAGGACGGGACCCGAGTCGCCGCCGGAACCGGCGCCCCCGTTACCTGGACCGAGGAGCCGACATATTTCTTTCGCCTCTCGGCCTACGCCGACAAGCTGCTCGCCCACTACGAAGCACATCCGGAGTTCATCCGGCCCGACGTGCGCCGCAACGAAGTGGTCAGTTTCGTTTCTCGCGGGCTGCGCGACCTGTCGATCTCGCGGACGTCGTTCGACTGGGGCGTCCCGGTGCCCGACCACCCCGACCACATCATGTACGTATGGGTCGACGCGCTGACCAACTACCTCACCGGAGTCGGCTTCCCGGAGACCGATTCGGAGTTGTTCCGACGCTATTGGCCGGCTGATCTGCACATGATCGGCAAGGACATCATCCGGTTCCACACCGTGTACTGGCCGGCGTTTCTGATGTCGGCCGGAATTGAACTGCCGCGAAGAGTTTTCGCACACGGCCATTTGCTCAACCGGGGCGAGAAGATGAGCAAGTCGGTGGGTAACGTGATCGACCCCGTAGAGCTGATCGACAAGTACGGCGTCGATCAGGTCCGCTACTTCATGCTGCGTGAAGTACCGTTCGGACAGGACGGCAGCTACAGCGAAGAGGCGATCGTCACCCGGATCAATGCCGACCTGGCCAACGAGCTCGGCAACCTGGCCCAACGGTCGTTGTCGATGGTGGCCAAGAA
>JAFAQO010000118.1 GCA_019246375.1 Mycobacterium sp.
CACCGCGGCCTCGGCCTGCGGGATCAGCGCCACCGATTTCGCGACGATGATGATCGCCACCACCACCAGCACGGCCAGAAATACCAGACCGGCGAGGGCACCTCCCATGACGGTTCCTTCCTTTTTCGTCCAGCTTCCTCCGGCGTGTTCAGACGATCTTGGATACGACTGCGGTCGCTCCGTCGATGTGCACGACGGTGACATGGTCCCCGGCTGCGAAGATGTCGTTTTCGTTGAGCGGCCGCGCCGTCCACACCTGGCCGTCCAGCTTCACCTGGCCTTGGTGGCGCGCCACCTCGTCGAGCACCAGAGCGCTCTTGCCTTCCAGTTCCCTCATCGGCTCGGGCAGGCCCTTGCCCGCGGTCAACCGCCTGCGCAGCATCGGCCGCACGCCGATCAGCAGCAGCACCGACACGACCAGGAACACCAGCCCGTCCGCCCACACCGGCAACCCGAACAGCCAGTCGGCCCCTGCCGCGGCCAGCGCGCCGCCGCCGAGCATCAGCAAGAACATGGTGCCCGTCAGCACCTCCGCGCCCGCCAGCGCCAGCGCTGCGATCAGCCAGATGAGGGCCACAGGCACACCGCCAGCCTATCGCGTAACCAGCCGGGCCAGCGGCGAACTATTACACTCGGCCCTCATGTGGTGCCCGAGTGCGTCGTTGTCGGTGTGGGCCAATGCCTGGCTCGCCGGCACAGCAGCGCCTGACGACCTTCTGGATTCCTTATCGCTCTGGGCGCCACAGCATTTCGTTACCGCCTACGATTCGGTGGCGGCCGGTCATACCGGGCTGTCATGGCCGGATCTCGGCGAAGCAAGCGCCGTCGCGTTGCTGCAAACGGTGCGCACGACCGCCGGGCGCGGCCGCGCCGGTGAACCCGCGATCAGCATTTCGCTACCCGTTCCGGGCGACGTGCACGGTCTGCCTGCGGGCACTCAATTCCAGCGCGACGCATTGACCGCCGGCGAGGCGGTGCTGGTGGCGGGCGGGCCCGGATCGGCGATTGGTCTGGTGCCCGAATTCGAGTACAGCGATGCTGAAGACACCGAAACCGGCGGTGGCGACACGAAGCCGCGGGCGCTGATCTGGACCGTCTACTCGCTGCCCGGTGCCCGCCCACCGGATCACCTTGAGTTGGCCGAAGCCGAGTACGCGCTGCGGTGCGCGGTGCGCTCTGCCGCCGACGCATTGGGATCGATGCGGCCAGGTTTCGACGTCCCCGACCCGCGCGGCATGGTGGAACAACTGCTGGAATCCACACGTGCGCACCGCGCTCCCGACGGCGCGCCGCCGCGCGCCCTGCGGGTGCTGGAAAACGCGGCGCACGTCGACGCGATCCTGCAGGTGAGTTCGGACCTGATGCCGATCGGCAGCCAGCTGTCTGAGGTGCAGATCGCCAGCGACGCCCTCAAGCCGCTATCCGCGGTGGTCCGCTCCGCCCGGATGGCGGCAGTCGCCGCGATACTTCGTTCGGCGTGGCGCCGCTAGCCCGCCGGAAACGGCTTCGTCCCAACGCTTTTGCCACAATCGGACGTGCAGAACTGACCGTTCACCGAAAACCCATACATCGGGGGCGGATTCACCGCGCCCGCTCGCGTCGGCTCACGCCCAGAACGTAGTTCGTCAACGAGGTCGACCGCCAACTGTGAGAACCGCCGGTCGGCGTTGGGCGTGGCCGCGCGCGCGAACGCGATGCCCGCGGTTTGCGCCTGTCGCCGAAGCTCATGGTCGAGATCCCAGACAACTTCGATGTGATCGCAGACGAAGCCGACCGGACAGACGATCACCGCCGCCGTGCCGTTGGCCTCCAGCCGCCGCAGATGGTCGGCGACGTCGGGCTCCAGCCACGGCACCTGCGGCGGCCCCGACCGCGACTGCCACACCTGGTCGTATACGTCATAACCGGCCGCCGCGGCAACGAGACCGGCGGCATGTGCCACCTGGCGGCTGTAGAGCTGCGGCCCGCAGCGCGAATTCGCCTGCACGGGAATGGAATGTGCGGTGAACACCAACCGGGCCTGAGCGCGCAGACTGTCCGGCAGTGTCGCGGCCGCCGCGGCGATCCCGTCGGCGAACATCGCCACGAGCAGCGGGTGGTCGAAGTAGTGCCGCATCTTGATCAGCTCGGGCGCACCGTCCCCCACCGACCGCCTGGCCCGCACGATGTCTTCGAGATACTGCGTGCAGCCGGAGTAGCCGCCCCAAGCCGACGTTGTGAACACCGCTGCGCGGCCGATCCCGTCGTCTCGCATCGCAGCCACCGTGTCTTCGACGTAGGGATGCCAGTTGCGGTTTCCGAAGTACACCGGCAACTTTCTGCCGCGGTCGGCGAGTTCTGCCCGGATCTGGCCGATCAGCGCACGGTTGATGCCGTTTATCGGTGACACGCCGCTGAAGTGCAGATAGTGCTGCGCAACGTCGTCGAGCCGTTCCGGCGGCACACCGCGGCCGCGGGTGACGTTGGCCAGGAAGGGCCTTACCTGCTCAGGGCCCTCCGGGCCGCCGAACGACAGCAGCAGAAGGGCATCAAAGTCCATCAGAGCAATTGCGTACTGGCGCCGCCGTCGGCGTAGATCACCGTTCCGGTGGTCGCCGGCAGCCAGTCGGAAAGCAGCGCGCACACCGTCTTCGCCACCGGTGTCGCATCTTTCATGTTCCATCCCAGCGGCGCCCGCTGGTCCCAGCCCTCTTCCAGCAGCTGCATCTGATCGCTGATGCCGGCGATGCCGGCGCCGACGATCGCGCTCATTGCCAGCGTTCGGATCGGCCCTGCCGCAACGAGGTTCGATCGCACACCGAACGGGCCCGCCTCGCGCGCCACGAACCGGTTCACCGACTCCAGCGCGCTCTTGGCGACCGTCATCCAGTTGTATGCCGGCATCGCCCGCCTCGGATCAAAGTTCATCCCCACGATCGCGCCACCGCGGTTCATGATCGGCAACGTCGCCTTGGCCAGTGACGCATACGAATACGCCGAGATGTGGATGCCCTTGGCAATGTCGTCATATGGCGCATCGAAGAACGGCTCCATGCCCATCCCGCTGGGCGGCATGTAACCGATCGAATGCACGACGCCGTCGAGTTTCTTGCCGTCGCCGAGGGCTTCGCTCACGCGGTCGGCCAGCGTGCCCAGATGCTCCTCGTTCTGGACGTCGAGCTCCAGCAGGGGCGCCTTCTGCGGCAGCCGCTCGACGATGCGCTGGATCAACCGCATCCGGTCGAACCCGGTCAGCACCAGCTCGGCACCAGCCTCCTGCGCGACCCGTGCGATGTGGAACGCGATCGACGAGTCGTGGATGATGCCGGTGACGAGGATCCGTTTGCCCTCGAGCAGTTGTTGCATCTGGCGCCCTCCTCAGTGGCCCATGCCCAGGCCGCCGTCGACCGGGATGACCGCGCCCGAGATGTAGCCGGCGTCCTCGGAGGCCAAGAAGCTGATCACGCCCGCGACCTCCTCGACGTAGCCGATCCGCTGCAACGGAATGGCCTGCAGCGCGGTGTCTTGCTGCTTCTGGTCCAGCGCCCGGGTCATGTCGGTGTCGATGAACCCCGGCGCGACGACGTTGGCGGTGATGGACCGCGAGCCCAGCTCGCGCGTGAGCGAGCGGGCCATCCCCACCAGGGCCGCCTTGGACGCCGAGTAGTTGACCTGGCCGGGCAGACCGGTGAGCCCGGCCACCGAGCCCATGAAGATCATCCGGCCGAACCGCTTCTTGATCATGTTGCGCGACGCCCTCTTGGCCACCCGGAACACGCCGGTCAGGTTGGCGTCGATGACCTTTTCGAAGCTCTCGTCGCTCATCCGCATGATCAGCATGTCCGCGTTGACCCCGGCGTTGGCCACCAGCACCTCGACCGGACCCTGGTGTTCCTCCACCTTCGTGAAGGCCGCGTCCACCGCGGCGGTGTCGGTGACGTCGCATTCGACGGCGAACAAGTCGTCGTCAGGCGCCCCGGATCCGCGGTGGGTCACGGCCACCTTGTGTCCGTCGGCGGCCAGCCGGCGAGCGACGGCCAGCCCGATGCCGCGGTTTCCCCCGGTCACCAACACCGAACGCGAGACGAAGACCGGTCGGCCCCCCA
>JAFAQO010000091.1 GCA_019246375.1 Mycobacterium sp.
GCGCGATGCCATCGCGCGATGTCTGGATCGCGTCGCTGACGATGACGATCTCACCGTGGTGCTGCTGCGCGGCGCCGACGGGGTTTTCAGCACCGGCGCCGATATGAACAACGCGTACGGCTGGTACGGCGACCGGGAAGCCGAAAAAGGCGGTGCCGAAAAACCTGCGACCCCAAGCCGTCCCAGTCAGCGCCGCCGGCTCACAGTGGACCGCAAGTCGTTTGGTTTCTACCACAATCTCATGGGTTTCCCTAAGGTGACGGTGGGCGAAATCAGCGGATACGCGCTGGGCGGCGGATTCGAAATGGCGCTGATGATGGATATCTCCGTGATCGCCCGCAACACCAAGATCGGCATGCCGGCTACGCGCTTCCTCGGACCCGCTTTGGGCAGCCTGCACATGTTCTTTCATCGGCTGGGGCCGGTGCTGGCCCGGCGGCTGCTGCTGACCGGCGACATCATCGAGGCCGCTACGATAGAGCACCTCGGAATCTTCACCGACACATGCGATCCCGGCATGGTCGCCGCCCGTGCCCGCTACTGGGCGGAGAAGGCCGCCAAAATGCCCGCGGATGGCGTGGTCATTGCCAAAGAAGCGTTTCGCCTCGTCGAGCAGAGTCAGGCCTATCACGGTGAGGAAGTGGCAAGCTATCTATTCCACGCCTACGGAACGAACCTGCAATTCGCGCCGGGCGAGTTCAACTTCGTCAAGACACGGGCGCAGTTTGGAACGAAAGAGGCGTTCCGGCTGCGCGACGAGCACTTCCACGTGCCGGAACCCGAAGCGCCCTAACGTTCTAAGGCTAGCGCGATGTTTTGACCTGGCGGCGGGCAGTCACCGACTTGGCGGACTTGGTTGTTTTTCGTTGCCGCGCAGCTGACTTCGACCCCTGTTCGATCAGCCGGCTCGCATGGTCGAGGATGCAGTCAAGGCCGTATTCGAAGTTGTTGTCGTCGGCCGCCCCAATGTGGTGGCCCTTCGCGATCATTTGAGCAAGCAGAGGTGTGGTTTCGGGTTCGATGACCATGGCGCCTTCGATCGTGCGTGCTCCGTTCTCGGTCGCCTGGTTCTTTTCCTGAAGCCGATGCAGTACTACCGACCCTCGCACATGGACCGAAACCGCCGAATAGGTGTCGAAGGCTTCTTCAGGTGACAATCCCGCTTCCACGAGACTGGCGATCGCTTTCTCGATCTCCTGAACTCCCAGCCTGGCCGCTCTGGCACTGAGCGCGGCACGAATCAGGATCAGATCGCACAGTATGGGATTGCCCAGAAACGTCTTTCGCATCGATCGCGCGTGATTCCGCAATGTCTCGCGCCAGTCGCTGGCTTCGACGTACGGGGTGGCGAACACGTACTTTCGCAAGGCCCGGTCGGTCATGGCGTTGAGCAGATCGTCCTTTTTGCGGAAGTACCAGTAGATGCTGGTGACCCCGACGCCGAGGTGTTTGCCGAGCAACGGCATGCTCAAGTTGTCGATCGACACTTGTTCGGCAAGCTCGAATGCGCCGGTGATGATGTCATCGGGATTGATGGACCCCCGTTCGCGTCGCTGACGCTTTTCGGCGGTTGCTTGCCTTGCCACTACGGGCACCTCCATCAAACTCGATGCTGCGCATGACGTCCGGCCTCGCGCCGGTGCGGCCGTGTCACTGCTTTCCCATGCTACTGTAATACCTATCGTAGGGTTTTTGATATGCGCAGCGGCACGCGAAGGGTAACCGGGCGTATCCCATGGACCTAGGGCTGACAAACGCCACTGCCCTCGTCGTGGGCGGCGGCCGCGGCATGGGACTCGCCTCCGCGCGCTGCCTGGCAGACGACGGCGCCCGCGTCGCCGTCGTCGCTCGCTCCCGCGCCGACCTTGACCGTGCGGCGCAGGACTTGGCTCGTCGCGGCAGTCCCGACGCCTTCGGGCTGGTGGCCGACATTCGGGACGCGGGACAAGTCGACGACGCGTTCGCCGAATTGGCCAAGCGGTGGGACGGCGAACTCAACATCCTGGTCAACGCAGTCGGGCCGACCGTGCGAGGTGACTTCGAAGCACTTTCCGACGAGCAATGGCGCCAAGCCGTCGACGAGGGCGTGATGGGAATGGTGCACTGCGTCCGTTCGGCACTTCCACTGTTGCGAAGGGCCGCGTGGGGACGCATCGTCAACTTCTCGGCACACTCGACGCAGCGGCAAAGTGTCACGCTGCCCGCGTACACCGCCGCCAAAGCGATGATGACGAGCATCTCCA
>JAFAQO010000317.1 GCA_019246375.1 Mycobacterium sp.
GTGGCGGCGGTGGCAGCGGACCTGGCGCCGGTGCGCCGGGTGGCGGCGGTGGCAGGCCGGGACCAGGCGCTGGTGCGCCGGGTGGCGGGGGTGGCGCAGTGGGAGGTGGGCCAAGGCGACTCGCGACGAAGTCCGCCGCCTGGTCTACCGTCCCATCGACCGAGTAATGGGTATGGGCGGCCCAGTCGCCGCCGCCAATCGAGCAGACCGGGTCGCCGGGCTCGCACAACCTGATGGTCTTGGCCGCATACAGCGGACCGATCGCGACCGGCGGCTGGCCGATCTGGTCCATGAACTGGTTCGACGGTAAGCCGAAGAGGGTGACCGCGGCGACGTGGTCAGCCACCTCGGGTGCCAGCGGCTTCGGTACGTCGGCAGGATTGACGCCAGCCGGTACCTGGGATGAAGTGGCGAAACCCATGATGGCCGCGCCTTGGGAGTAACCACCGAGCACCATCTTGGTGTTAGGGCAGTTCGCCGCCGTGGACTCGATATGAGCCTTCGCGTCATAAAGCCCGTCGACACCGGTGGCGAAATCGTTGCTGGCGGGGTAGTTGACGGCATACACGTCCGATGACCGGCCGACTAGCCGCGGATTCAGGGCATCGATAAATGCCTCTCCTGTTTGGCCCACGCCAGGCGGCTCAGTGGTACCACGGGCGAACACCACATCCACATCCGGACAGGGCTGGGCGGAGGCGGATGGAGCGAATGCGGCTGGCAACGGCCAAGTCGCCACCGCCACAACACCAAGGAAACAAGCAACACCGCGCCGGTTCATGGCGCATAAGGTTACCGGTCTTGTAGAAGTCAAACCCCCCAACTTTGGTTTTTTTTGTCAGGCCGCCCCGCAGTCGATATGAACTGTCGCTGACGTTTTCGCCCAGTCATAACCGGCTCGATCCTCGACGGACGCCGCTGTCGGTAGCCGGGCGTACGGTCCAAGCCGAACAGATCTACTTCTGCCGCAATGTGACGACCTTGTTGTTGTGACCTGCGACGTAGACCGTGCCCATGCTGTCGACCGCCAAACCCCACGGATAGGAGAGGCCGGTGAATGGCAGTTCGACTTGGGTGGTCGAGTCCGCGGGTTTTTTCAGCACGCGGTTGTGGCCCCGGTCGGTGACGTACACGGACCCTTCGCCGTCTACCGTCACGCCCCCGGGATCGGTGAGACCGGTGAAGGGCAGCGCGGTTTGAGTGCTCGAGCCCGCAGGCAATGCCAGAACTTGATTGTTGCCGCCATCGGCTACGTAAACGGTGCCACTGCCGTTGACCACCACACCGGTCGGATTGCTGAGACCGGTGAAGGCAAGTGTGGTTTGGCTGTTCGAGTCGGCAGGAAGCGCGACTACCTGGTTCTTACCGGTGTCAGTGACGTAGACGGTGCGGCTGCTGTCCACCGTCACACCGGTCGGATTGACGAGCTCGGTGAAGGGCAGTTGGGTTTGCACTGTCGAGCCCGCGGGCAGGGTGACCACTCGCCTGTTGCCGGCATCGGTGACGTAGACAGTGCCGCTGTTGTCCGCCGTCACCCCGGTCGGACGGTTGAGGCCGTTGAACGGTAGCACGGCTGGGGTTGTCGAGCCCGCGGTTAAAGCCAGTACCCGATTCTGCGGGGTGTCGGCGACGTACACCGTGCCCCCGTTGTCCACCGACAAACCTTCCGGGTCATCGAGGCCGGTGAAGGGCAGAGTCACCTGCTGAGACTGTGACGGGCCTGAACCGCCCATCGTCGCGACGCTGACCGCCCCGACAATCGCAGCGACGACGAGGACGGCGGCCGTGATGATCACGGGTTTGCGACGCCACCACGGCACAGGGGGTGCTTTCGTGGTGGTGGCGGGCTGCTGATTCAAAGGCTGTCGCGGTTGGACCGAGGCCGCTTCCGATGGCGGTTGGCGACGGTTTGACGAGTCGGGATAGTGAGGCGGCGGGCTGTCAGGACGCGGGTAAGCACCGGCACGGGAAGGGACGGCCGGCCATGCAGGAACGGATGGCAGCGGTCGGGTAATCGGGGTCGTGACAACCTCGCGGGCAGCGCGCGCCAACTCCATCGTGGTGGCGTATCGCTGCTCGGGATTTTTGGCCATGCCTTTGGCGATGACAGTGTCAAAATCGGACGGCAGCCCCGGATTGGTGCTCGTCGCGCGCGGCGGCGGCGTCCTCAGATGGCCGGTGAGCTGTTGCTCGGGGGTGTCACCGGGGAACGGGTGTCGGCGGGTCAGGCATTCATACAGCACGCACGTCAGGGCATAGATATCCGAGCGGGTGTCGACCTGGTCGGAGTTGAAGCGCTCCGGGGCCATGTAATGGAACGTGCCAACCACGTCGCCGGCCGTTGTCAAGGCCAGTTCGCCTGCCGTCCGTGCGATCCCGAAATCGATCAGATACGCGAAGTCGTCGTCGTCGAGCAAAATGTTGGACGGTTTGACATCGCGGTGCAACAGCCCGACCCTATGGGCGGCGTACAGCGCCTTGGCTACCTGCTCGATGATGTGCACCGCCCGCTCCGGCGCCAGCGGCGGCCCGTTGGCCAGCACGCTTTGCAGGTCGCGGCCCTCGATCAGCCGCATGTCCACGAATAGTCGTCCATCTATTTCGCCATGGGTATGAATCGGTATGACGTGGGGGCTGTTCAATCGGGCGGCCGCGTGGGCTTCGCGACGGAACCGCTGTTGAAACACTTGGTCTCTGGAGGTGTCGGCGGGCAGAATTTTGATCGCGACGATTCGATCGAGGACGGTGTCGTAGGCTCGCCAGACTTCGCCCATGCCGCCACGGCCCAGCAAATCGATTAGGCGGTATTTTCCGAACGGGATCCCCGCCAACGAGCCCTCCCACAGGAACCTATAAGCAACGTGGCAGCACCATAACGCGCCGCCAGCAACGGCCGCAGGCATTGCCAGGCGGCAACGCCGGTTGATCGCAAGTGGCGGCCGTAGCGATCGGGTGTTCGACCACCGGCCGCAGTGCGTTACGCCAACTTACCAAAATGGAGTGTGCGCCAACTCGAGCCCGGCGGCGTTTCGCCGGCCCTCAATACCTATTCGAAATCCGGCCCGATTGACCGGTCCGCCGGTTCGCCGGGGCGATGGTTGGGCTCAGCCGAAACGCGAGTCCATAACCCAGGCGGGTAGTAGTCCGACCGGCGACCAGGAGTCGCATAGTGAACCCCGAGCACGCCGCCGGCCAGGAACTCGTAGCTGTCACCGTCCCCGCACTCGTCGGAGTCGTCGTCGCCAAGCCACACTGTGAAAGCCATGTTCGCGAGTATGACGCGACCCAGCTTTTGATCAGGCCGTTACCGTGCTTGGTTTGAAGGTGAACATTCGGTTCTGGCAGGCTGCCCGGATGCCGTTGCCTGGCTCACCAGCTTGCCGTCGACAAGAATCCGGCAGGTCAGCGTGCCCGAGCCGGTGCCTTGCGCGCTGAGCAGGAGCGTATGCCCGTAAGGATCGGCCTTGAACTGCTTCGACCAAGGCAGCCGCACGTTTGTTTCGTGCGCCTGGCCGTAATCGATTTCGTACGTGAGGTATTCGGCGGTGCCGGGCGTGCCGCTCACCTCGTAGCGAATCTTTGCGTCGTATTGCGGAGCTTGCGGCCTTAGGACGGCGTTTGCCGTGGCTGTGCCGCCGACGGTGGCCGCGAACCCGACAACGACAGCGAACAGGATCGACGGCGCCGTGCGGCGGTTCTTGTGCGGCGGCTCGGGCAGCGCTGTACTCGTCATGGTTGTAAATCGTGCACCGCGAAGACCGCGTGCGGGCCTTTTCGAGTGCTTTAGGTAGTCGCCGGCGCCCGGCCAGATCGGTGAACCGATGTCGCCCTACCGTCGTAGACGCTAGGGG
>JAFAQO010000548.1 GCA_019246375.1 Mycobacterium sp.
CACGCAGGCCGGGATCGGGATCACGCCATAGGCGGACCGCGTGACCGAATAGGGCAGGTTCAACCTGCCGACCTGCTTTCCGTCGCGCTCGAAATCGAGCTCGGTCCAGATCGTGCTCTTGCCATGGCCGCTGGTACCGCTCATTCCGCTTCTCCCGCGCGGTCACACCAGCGGAGGCTTGCACCGTTTGCAACAGAGATACTACCGTTTCCCCAAGCAATCGGGGGAACGAACCATGAGCATCACTAGGCGCACCGCGATCGGGGCGGGGCTGGCGTTCGCGTCCGCGCCCGGCATCTTGCGCGCCCAGTCCCGCCCCTCGCCGGCGCGGACGGTTCGCGGCGTGATGCACGGAGACGTGCCCACCTACGACCCGATCTGGACCACCGCGAACATGGCCGCCTACCACGGCGCGATGGTCTACGACACGCTGTTCGGCATGGACGCGGAGTACCGCTCGCAGCCGCAGATGGTCGGCAAATTCGGCGCGTCCGACGACAAGCTGACCTGGACGTTCGAGCTCCGGGACGGGCTCAAGTTCCACGACGGCACCGCGGTCACGACCGCGGACGTGATCCCGAGCATCAAGCGCTGGGCGGCCCGCTCCGGCTCAGGCCAGATCCTGATGGAGCGGGTGACCGGGCTCGATGCCAAGGACGACAAGACGTTCACGGTCAAACTGCGCGAGCCTTTCCCGCTCATCATCGACATTCTCGGCAACACGAGCACGCCCCTTCTGTTCATCATGCGCAAGAAGGAGGCCGAAACAGACCCGATGCAGAAGATCGAGACCGTGGTCGGCTCAGGCCCGTTCGTGTTCAACCAGCAGGACACGCGGGCCGGCAGCGAATACGCCTATGACCGCAACCCGGCCTACGTGCCCCGGTCAGAGCCGGCCAGCGGCATCGCCGGCGGCAAGGTGGTCAAGGTGGACCGCGCCGTGATGATGAGCATCCCGGACAGCCAGACTGCGCTGGCGGCGCTGCAATCGGGCGAGGTCGATATGGTCGAGCTGCCCCCGATCGACTTCCTCGACCAGTTGCAGGAAGACCCGAATATCACGTTGCTCGACTTCTTCAAGCTGGGCACGGTCGGCTATGTCGGCTTGAACTGGCTGCATCCGCCGTTCAACAACCAGAAAGTTCGGCAGGCGATGCTTTACATCTGCAAGCAGGAAGACATGCTGCGCCCAACGTTTGTCAGCCCTAGATATTACAAGACCTGCGGCAGCTGGTTCACTTGCGGCAGCCCGATCGAGAACGACGCCAACACCGAGTGGTTCAAGGGCGGGCAGAACCTGACCCGCGCCCGCGAACTGATGAAGGAGGGCGGCTATGACGGCCGTCCCGTGGTCGTGCTGCAGGCGACCAACATCGACTACATGAAGAACGCCGCCACCGTGCTGTCCGAAGCGATGCGCCAGGCCGGCTTCAACGTCAGCACCCAGCCGATGGACTGGGCCAACGTGGTGCAGCGCCGGGCCAGCAAGGCGCCGCCGGACCAGGGCGGCTGGAACATCTTCTTCACCTCCTCGGGCGGACTGTCCCAGAGCAACCCCTATGCGAACGCCAACATGGCGACTACCGGCGAAAAAGCCTGGTTCGGCTGGCCCTCGGACGAACTGAACGAGCAGCTCCGCACCAAGTGGATGAAGGCCGAGGACGATGCCGAGCGCAAGAAGGTGGCGATCGAAATCCAGCAGCACGCCTGGGACATCGTGCCGCACCTCTATTTCGGGCAATGGAAACAGCCGATCGCGCATCGCAAGGCCGTGCAGGGCTGGCTGCCGGTTCCGGAGGTGATCCCGTTCTGGAACCTGACCAAGACCTGAACCGCCGCCCACCGCACCGTGACCCGCACCATCGCGCGGCGCCTGCTTTCCGTCATCCCGGTGATGGGCGTGGTCGCCGTGTGCGTGTTCCTCCTGCTCCACCTCGCCCCCGGCGACCCGGCCGCCATTATGGCGGGCGACAATGCCACGCCCCAGAACATCGCCGCGATCCGCACCAAGCTCGGCCTTGATCAGCCGCTCTGGTGGCAGTTCGTGACCTGGATCGGAACGTTGCTGAGGGGCGATCTCGGCCGATCGCTGTTCTGGGGCGATCCCGTGTTTTCGTTGGTCCAGCAACGGGCGGGCCCTACGGCGTCGCTCGCGCTGACGACGTTGCTGGTCGCGGTCACCATCGCACTCGGCCTTGGCGTGGCCGCCGCCGCGCGCGCCGGCACCTGGATGGACCGGAGCGTTATGGCCTTTGCGACACTCGGCTTCTCGATGCCGGTGTTCGTGGTCGGCTATGCGCTGATCTTCGTGTTCGCGATCCAGCTTCGCTGGCTGCCGGTTCCGGAGGTGATCCCGTTCTGGAA
>JAFAQO010000599.1 GCA_019246375.1 Mycobacterium sp.
TCCGCGCGGTATAGCGCGTGGACGACGAACCCGCCGATCAATGCCAGACCGATGGTTGCCGGTAGCCACACGTGGCGGTCGGCCACCGTCCCGCGCGCCGGAATCGACGACACCCCGTACAGGAACGTCGCCAGGCCGGGCGACAACAGCAGCATGCCGATGAAGTCGAAAGTTTCCGATGGTGCCGGGCGGTCCTTCGGAAACACCACGGCCGCCAGGACAAATGCGGTCATGCCGATCGGCAGGTTGACCCGGAAAATCCATTCCCAGCCGTAAGTGTCGATCAGCCAGCCACCGAGAATCGGACCACCGATCGGGCCGAGCAGCATCGGGATGCCCAGCACCGCCATTAGGCGGCCCAGCCGCTTCGGGCCTGCTTCGTGGGTGAGGATGGCAAAGCCGAGCGGCATCAGCATGCCGCCACCGAGGCCCTGCAAGACCCGAAAACCGATGAGCGACCCGATGTTTGGTGCCATAGCGCACAACAGGGAGCCAGCGGTGAACGCCAGAACCGACCCCATGAACGGCCGCTTGGTGCCGAACCGGTCGGCTGCCCAACCGGCCAGCGGAATCACCGTTGCGAGTGCCAGGGTGTAACCGGTCATCGTCCAGGCGACGATGGCCTGGGTGGAGCGGAATTCAGCGATGAAAGTGCGTTGCGCGACGCTGACGACCGTGGCGTCCAGAATCGACATCACCGAGGCCAGCACGCACACCCCCGCGATCCGGAGCAGGCGCGCGTCAAGCTGGTCGGGATAGGTTCGCTCGCCAGCCGTCAACGCGCGAGCTGGCGATTGCGGATTGACGGCGCGGCGCACCACGGCTGTCAGCGTAGTGACCATTAGATAGCCGAACCAAGCTAATGTGCGCCGCGGTAGCCTTCCCGGTATGGCCCAATCGCCTGTTGCCGAGATCGCCTTGACCACTCTGGATGGCCGTTCCACGTCATTGGCCGAATACGGCGACCGCGCCGTGCTGGTCGTCAACGTCGCTTCCCAGTGCGGCCTCACACCCCAGTACAGTGCGCTGCAGCAGCTTGCCAAGGACTACGCCGAGCGTGGGCTGACGGTCATCGGGGTGCCGTGCAACCAATTCATGGGCCAAGAGCCCGGCAGCGCCGAGGAAATCCAGACATTCTGCTCGACCAGCTACGGTGTGACGTTTCCGCTGCTGGCCAAGACCGAAGTCAATGGCCCGGGCCGACATCCGCTTTACGCCGAATTAACCAAAACGCCGGACGCGCGGGGGGATGCCGGCGACGTGCAATGGAACTTCGAGAAGTTCCTGATCGCCCCTGGTGGAACCGTGGTAAAACGGTTCCGGCCGCGGACAGCGCCCGATGCGCCGGAGGTGGTCGACGCCATCGAGGCCATACTGCCCAATTAGCTGACCACGCGGTTCGACGCCCGACATCTGCATGGATTTCACCATCCATACACCTACGGTGGGGAGACTGAGGTTGTGTCTGGGAAATTGATCGTCTCGGTTTCCGGGATCGGGGAGCGCACATTAGCCGACGTCGACGCGTTCTGCGCACAAATGGACGCCCGGTCGGTGCCGGTGTCCTTGCTGGTAGCGCCGCGGCTGAAGGGTGGCTACCGCCTCGACCGTGACCCTGCCACCGTGGAATGGCTGGCCCGCCGGCGTGCCGGCGGCGATGCGGTCTTGCTGCACGGCTATGACGAGGCGGCCACCAAGAAGCGTCGCGGCGAGTTCGCATCTTTGCCCGCGCATGAGGCCAACCTGCGGTTGATGGCCGCTGACCGAGTGCTCGAGCATCTGGGGCTTCGCACCCGGCTGTTTGCGGCGCCGGGCTGGACAGTGTCGTCGGGAACAGTGAAGGCGCTGCCTAGTAATGGCTTCCGGCTGTTGACTGCGCTGCATGGGATGACCGACCTGGTCCGCCACACCACCGTCCGAGCCCGGGTATTGGGTATCGGCGAAGGCTTTTTGAGCGAGCCGTGGTGGTGCCGGATGCTGGTGCTGTCGGCAGAACGGATCGCGCGCCGCGGCGGCATCGTCCGAGTCGCGGTTGCCGCCCCCCAGTTGCGTAAGCCCGGGCCGTTGCAGGCGATGCTGGATGCGGTAGACCTGGCAGCGCTGCACGGCTGTACCCCGACCGTGTACCAGTGGCGGCCCTATCAGGCAGTTCCGGAGGCAGCCTGACGGCTCGGGTCGTTACCCTGTAACGACATGAGCGATACCGGGGCCGAGCGGGGGGGCTACGCGGCGGACGTCATCATTGTTGGAGCAGGACTGGCGGGTCTCGTGGCCGCCTGCGAGGTGGTCGACAGCGGCTTGCGGGTGCTGATCCTCGACCAGGAGAGCAGCGCCAACCTGGGCGGGCAGGCCTTCTGGTCGTTCGGCGGTCTATTCTTCGTCGACAGCCCGGAGCAACGCCGACTGGGTGTGCGCG
Organism: Mycobacterium sp.; assembly: GCA_019246375.1. Lineage (GTDB taxonomy): Bacteria > Actinomycetota > Actinomycetes > Mycobacteriales > Mycobacteriaceae > Mycobacterium. The sequence goes on from JAFAQO010000599.1 coordinate 2,417, forward strand.
ACAGTCACGAGCTGGCGCTGCAGGATTGGCTTGATACGGCCGGGTTCGATCGCCCCGAGGACTATTGGCCACGGCAATGGGCGCACGCCTACGTCGATTTCGCGGCGGGCGAGAAACGCAGTTGGCTGCGTGCGCGCGGGTTGCAGATCTTTCCGCTGGTGGGGTGGGCCGAACGCGGCGGATACGACGCACGCGGGTGCGGCAATTCGGTGCCGCGGTTTCACATCACCTGGGGCACCGGGCCTGCTTTGGTCGAAATCTTCGCCCGGCAGCTTCGGGATCGGTCGAAC
>JAFAQO010000654.1 GCA_019246375.1 Mycobacterium sp.
CCGTAGACGAAGTTGGAGCGCCGCACTCGCTCACCGGCCACTGTGCTCATCGCGATGATTTGGCCGAAGCCTTGGCCGCGCATCTTCTCGCTGAGCAGCACGCCCACCGAAACGGCTGCGGTGTAGTTGATTTCGGCGATCTGCACCGCTTTGCGCTGGTTTTGCCAGAGTTCCTCGGCGTCGCCGAGCAGCCCGAACGCGACGATGGCCACGTCGACGTCACCCTCGGCGAAAGCCTGGTCGATCACCTGCGGGTGGCTGTCGGTGTCGAGCGCGTCGAAGTCGATCAGTTCCACCGACCGAGCGCCGGCGGCCTTCATCTGTGCGACGGCGTCGTCGCGGCCGGGATCGTCGGGCAGCGCGGCCAGCACGATGCGCGCGGCAGCATTCTGCAGGTAACGCTCGCAGATGGCCAGCCCGATCTCTGAGGTGCCTCCGAGCAGCAGGATGGTTTGTGGATTGCCTACAGCGTCGAGCACCACTACAGCAGCTCCAAACGTCGAGCCATGTCTGAGGCGAAGACGCGCAACGGATCGACCTTGCGGCGCAAGGCGATCCATTCGTCGATGCGGGGATACATGGCGTGGAAGGTCTCGGCGGTGGTACGGGAGTCTTTGCCCGTATAGAGCCGGCCGCCGAATTCCACTACCCGACGGTCGAGTTCGTTGAGAAACTCGTTGAGCCCGGGCTTGATCGGGAAGTCTACGCAGACGTTCCAACCCGGAATCGGAAAGCTTAGCGGAGCACGGTTGCCCGAGCCGAACAATTTGAACACGTTGAGGAATGAATAGTGCCCGGAGCGCTGGATGTCTCTCATGATGCCCTTGAACTCGTCGACGGCCTCGGTAGGCACCACGAACTGGTACTGGCTGAAACCGGCTCGGCCGTATGCTCGATTCCATTCCCCGAATATGTCCAGCGGGTGATAGAACTGCGTCAGATTCTGGATCTTGCCGCGGTAGGTGCCGGATTTGCGATACCAAAGTTCGCCGATCGGCACGAAGGTGAATTTGTTGGCCAGGCCGTTCGGGAAGATATCTGGCAGCGTAAACAGTTGCGGTGCATCAAACTTCAACGGGTTGCGCTGCAACTTCTCGGGCAGCTGATCGAGCCTCGCCAGCGATCCTCGGGAAATCGCAGCACGGCCCAGCTTCGGCGGAGCGCTGATCGCGTCGAACCAGGCGCTGCTGTAGGTGTAGTTGGATTCGCTGCCGTCGCTGTGGAAGGCTACGGTCTCATCCAGAGTGTGGGTGACGTCGCCGTCGGCGATGAAATATGCGGTCTCAGTGGGTGTCATCTCGATGCTGGCGCGCAGGATGACGCCGGTCAGGCCGTTGCCGCCGACGGTGGCCCAGAACAGGTCGGCGTCTTCGCCGTCCGCGGTCAGGTGCCGAACCTGCCCGTCGGCCGTCAGCAGCTCAATCGACCGGACGTGGTTGCCGAAGCTGCCCGCGCTGTGGTGATTCTTGCCGTGGATGTCGTTGGCGATGGCGCCGCCGACGGTGACCTGCCGGGTGCCGGGAAGCACCGGAACCCATAGCCGGAATGGCAGCGCGGCTTTCATCAGCTGGTCAAGGCTGACGCCGCCGTCGACGTCGGCAATGCCGGTGTCGGCGCTGATTGAATGGATGCGGTTCAACGCGGTCATGTCGATGACCAGCCCGCCGCCGTTTTGCGCGTTGTCGCCGTAGGAGCGGCCCAGGCCCCGCGCGATGACGCCCCGCCCGCCGGAGTCGGCCGCTCGCACCACCGCCTTGGCGATCAGCTCGGGATCCGGGGTGGAGAGCAGCTGGGCCACCGACGGCGCGGTGCGGCCCCAGCCGGTGAGCCGCGCAGCGGTGGTCGGAACATCGGTGCTCAACATCGTCAAAGAGGGTACCGCCTGCCTACGCCTAGTCAGCGCAAGCGGAAGATGACGGAGCGCTGCACGACGAAGTTGATCACCGAGGCGGTGCCCTGCGCGACGGCGAACGCTACTGGGACCGCCCATGTGCGGTAGTCGAAAAGGGCGAGGCATAGGTGATTGAGGCCGACCTGCACCGCGAAGGTGATGCCGTAGAGCACCATGACGACGATGAACCGGGCCGTGCTCGGCGGTGCCTGAAAGGTCCACCGGCGATTGATCAGGTACGCGGTGATGGTGCCGGCGATGAAAGAGGTCGCTTTGGACAGATCGACTTGCAATCCCACTGCTTTGTAGAGCAGCACGTAGAGGCCGAAGTCGACGATCGCCGACAACCCGCCGGTGACGACAAACCGCCACACCTGGGTACTAAGGCTCAGGGGCGCTTGCGCCGGAGCCGGAGCGATTTCGGCCATCGCGGGAAGTTTACGTGGTCGGATCAGCCGACCGGGTCATCGCCGATGCGTGCCGGTGTGGGCCTACCTTGGAAGTTTCAGCTCGAGCAGCTCAACCTGGTTCTGCCCTTGCGGGGTCGAGTAGGTGACGGTGTCGCCCGGCTGGTGCCCGGCGAGGGCCAGCCCCAGCGGACTGCGGGCGGTCAATGTCTCAGCTTCGCGGCCGAGGGGAGTCTGTTCAATCACAGCTATCACCAGCATCGTGACGACGGCACCGTCGGCGAACCGCAGGGTGACCTCGGTGCCGGCCGGCAGCGTGCCATCGTTGGGGGCCCGGGAAGGCCCCGCCAGCAATAGCCTGTCGAGCTGATTGATCCGGTCATCGAGATCAGCCAGCTCGTCAGCGCGCTGGATCGCATCAGCAGCGTCACCATGGTCGCCAACCATGCCGCGATCGTTTTCGACCTCGATCTCTAACTGGTCGCGCCGTTCCCGGAGGCGGGTCAATTCAGCGGCGACACGCCCCCGCGCCTCATCGGCAAGTCGCGTTGATTCGTCTTGCTTGCTCACTCTTATTGGCCTGTTCTTCGCCGAGCGCCCGTGATCACGGCATTGGGGCTAATTGTCGTTGCCGTTCGCTGATTATCAATGCGCAGCGATCGGCTGGGTGATGTTTCGATGAGAACCGATGGAATTCTCGTTGGAATGCGCGCGGCCCCGGCGGAAGGAGACGCGCCGTCCAGCGACCAGTCAAACCTGTCGGCGACCGCGCTCGCTACGGGGCCGGGGGCCGCGAACGGCGTCCTTGACCTTTTCGCCGGCGTCTTTCAGGTCGGATTTGACCCGGTCTCCCGTGCCTTGGTCTTCGAGGTTGCGATCGCCGATGGCGCGGCCGATCGTTTCCTTCGCCTTTCCCCTCAGCTTCTGCACTTTGTTTCTGGCCTTATCGGTCGCACTCATGCGGGCCCTCCTTTGTCCGCTGCACGCATACCCGCCGTGACGTGCGGTCAATCGGCGGAAACCTATACCCAGTACGGCACCCGTGCCCGATACTGGCGCATCGCGACCGCCGCGAGTACCCAGCCCACGGCGGTCAGCACCACGACCACCATCCAGTGCCGCAACTCCTGATGGGCGCCCAGCAACGGGGCGCGCACGATGTCGAGATAGTGCAGCAGCGGATTGAGTTCAACGATTTTCGACCACTGGCCCGCACCTTGTTGCCGCAGCGTCTCGTCGTTCCAAATGATCGGCGTCATGAAAAACAACAACTGCACGATCGAGAACAACAGCGGACCGATATCGCGGTAACGGGTCGCCAGGATCCCGAAACACAGCGACACCCACACCGCGTTGAGGACGATCAGGGCCAATGCTGGGACGACGGCCAGGTCGGCCCACGACCACGGCTTGGGATAGAGGATCGCGATGACGACGTAAATGACGATGTTGTGCGCGAACAAAATCATCTGCCGCCACACCAGCCGGTAGACGTGAACCGAGAGCGGCGTCGGCAACTGTTTGATCAGTCCCTCGTTGGCGACGAAGACGTCGGCGCCCTCCAGGATCGC
>JAFAQO010000713.1 GCA_019246375.1 Mycobacterium sp.
ATCAACAGGTCGAGCACGGCGAACCTCCTACGCTGTGGCTAGCCACCCGTTGTCCGGAAGTGGGTGGCGGAATAGCTGTGCGGCGTTGCGGTGAGTGATCCGGGCGGCGTCCTCTGCCGAGAGGCCGGAGACGTTGCGCGCCACCACCTGTTGGGTGTCGGGCCAGGTCGAATCGGCGTGCGGATAGTCGCTTTCGACGAGGATGCGGTCAGCCCCGATCGCATCCAGCGCGTCGAACGCATGCGGGTCGTCGATCGAGCAGAACCAGAAGTTGCGGCGCAGCACCTCGCTGGGCAGCAGGTCGCTCTTCCAGGAGCCGCCCTCTTGCCCCGACGCGGAGTGGGCGAGCACATAGTCGGCGCGGTCGGCGAGCATCGCGGCCCAGCCAAGGCCGCCCTCGGCCAGCGTTATGTTGAGCGCCGGGAAACGCACCGGGATGCCCGACCACAACATGTCCGCGCAGGCCACCAGTCCGTTCACCGGGAACAGCGTCGTGATGGTCTCGAACGGAGTGTCCGGCGCCGGGATGGGAGCCCACTGGGCCGACCCGGTGTGCAGGCACACGACGGTGCGGGTGTCCTGACACGCGGCGAAGAACCGATCCCACACGCCGGTGTGCAGGCTTGGCAGCCCGCATTGGGCGGGCAGCTCGGGGAAGCTCACCGCCTTGAACCCCCGCTCGGCGTTGCGGCGCACCTCGTCGGCCGCCAGCTGCGGGTCGGCCAGCCAGGGCAGCTGCAGCGGAATGATCCGCTCCGGATAGCTGCCGGCCCACGCCTCCAGGTGCCAGTCGTTCCAGGCGCGCAGCACCGCGAGCCCAAGCTCCGGCTCCTTGCTCTTCCAGAACACGGTGCCGGAAAACCCCGCGATCAACGACGGGAAGTTCAGCGATGCCCAGATGCCCGCGAGGTCCATATCGGAGATTCGATCCTTGATGTCCCAGCAGCCGCGGCGCATCTCGTCGAAGCGGGCCGGCTCCATGCTCCACTCCTCGGGCGGCCGCCCGACCACTGCGTTGAGACCGATGTTGGGGTATTCGCAGTCCTCGTAGCGCCACACCTGACGCCCGTCCGCACTTTCGACGATCCTGGGCGCCCGCTCGGCCAATCCGGCAGGAAGTCGCCCGTCGAACATGTCGGGAGGCTCGATTACGTGGTCGTCGACCGAAATCACAACGTGCCGCCGCTCGCGCGGCTCGGGATCTGGCAGCAGCGCCATAGCTGAAGCTAACGACGGGTTTCGGCGCCTGTCAATGCAATCATGCAATCAATGCAAGGATTGTTTGCCCTGGTCGCAAGTCCGTTACCGTCAGTTGCGACTCGCAAACCCGACTAACCGCCGAGCCGGCGGGATTCCGTCCGCTACCTTGTCACTCGTGGGAGGCAGCGGCACAACAGTGGGCGATTTCGCCGCGCCGAGCGAAGCTCCACAGCTCGCCGAACCAAGCCGGAAGGCTTCTCCGTGGGTTCGCCATGGCGGGCCCGCAGTGCTGGCGGTGGCCTTGGTGCTCTACGTCGTGGTCTACACACGCTGGCCATCGCTCGTCACCCAGGTCGACCTTCAGGTCTACCGGTTCGGTGCCACGCGAGTGTGGAAGGGGCTCGACCTCTATTCGATTGGGCTGACCGGCAACCCGAAAGAACTGCTCTTTATCTATCCGCCGTTCGCGGCGCTGTGCTTCCTGCCGCTAGTCCCCATCGCCGAGCCGGCTGTGCAGGTGTTGTGGTTGGTGCTGACGTGTTTTTTCATCGCGTACGCGATTCAGCGCATGCTGAATTCCATGCGGCTGACCGCCGACACTGGTTTGTGGGGCCTCACCGCTCTGCTGGTGGGACTGGTCGCGTGGCTTGAACCGTTCCGGCTTTCGCTGCAGCTCGGCCAAATCAACATCGCAATTCTCGCGATCGTGGTGGCTGATCTCCTGGCTCCCAGGCAGCGCCGGTGGGCCGGAATCGGGATCGGCCTTGCGGCCGGCATCAAGCTGACCCCGGCGTTGTTCATCATCTATCTGGCTGCGATCGGACGCCTGCGTGCCGCGGTG
>JAFAQO010000045.1 GCA_019246375.1 Mycobacterium sp.
TGGCCGGTTTTGTCGAACAGCGACTGCAGCGCGTCGGCGTCGGTGGTGTATCCGGTCTTGGTCCGCTTGGTCTTCGGCATCTCCAACTCGTCGAACAGCACGACCTGCAGCTGCTTGGGTGAGCCGAGGTTGATCTGCTTGCCGATCACCGCATATGCGGCTTCGGCCGCGTCGCGGATCTGGGCACCGAACTCGCTTTGCAGCGCGCTCAGTTGGCCGAGGTCCACCGCGATGCCCGCGGCCTCCATTCCCGCCAACACCCCTTGGACCGGCAGCTCCATTTCGCCCAGCAGCGGCTGGGAGTCGATGCGGGCCAGCTCGGCGTCCAGCGCATCAGCGAGGTCGGCCACCGCGCGCGCCCGCAGGATCGCCGTCTGAACAGCCTGGTCGTCGACGCCGTCGGTGTCGTCGAGCAGCGAAAGTTGTTGCTGCTCAGGCGTTTCAGCACGCAGCTCGCGGCGCAGGTAGCGCAGTGACAGGTCGTCGAGGGTGAAGCTGCGCTGTCCCGGTCGGACCAGGTAGGCGGCCAGCGCGGTGTCGGAGGTGACGCCGTGCAGCGTCCACCCGCGTCCGGTGAGGTCATGGATGGCCAGCTTCGCCTCGTGCAGCGCCTTGGGTTTTCCCGCGTCGGCCAGCCACGATGCCAGCGCAGCGTCGTCGTCGGGGGTCAGCGTGGCGGTTTCGACGTAGCCGCCCTCGCCGTCAGCGGCGGCGATCGCCACCGCGGTGGCGTCCCCGTCGTAGGGCAGGTGAGTCCCGACGACTGCCAGCCCGGATCGGCGCCCGTCAGCGGCGTGTTCGGCCAGCCACTGCCCGACCGTGCCAGGCTCCAGCGCTCGCCCACGCACGTCGAACCCCTCGTCGACCTCCGGTTCGACGGCGACCAGCGTTTCGAACAGCCGGTCCCGCAGCACCCGAAACTCCAGGTGGTCGAAGAGCCGGTGGATCTGGTCGCGGTCCCACGGCTGCAACCGCAGCGTGTCCGGCGTCTGCGCCAGCGGCACGTCGCGCACCAGGTCGGTCAACTCCCGGTTGCGCACCACGCCGGCCAGATGCGCCCGCAGCGCGTCGCCGACCTTGCCGCGCACCGAGTCGACGTTGTCGACCAGCGACTGCAATGAGCCGTATTCGGCGATCCATTTCGATGCCGTCTTCTCGCCCACACCCGGAATTCCCGGCAAGTTATCGCTGGGGTCGCCGCGCAACGCCGCGAAGTCGGGATACTGCTTGGGCGTCAGCCCGTATTTTTCGACCACCGCGGCCGGAGTGAAGCGGGTCAGGTCGCTGACACCTTTGCGCGGGTACAGCACCGTCACGTCGTCGCTGACCAGCTGCAGCGAGTCGCGGTCACCGGTCACCACCAGTACCCGATAGCCCTCGTTTTCCGCCTGGGTGGCCAACGTCGCGATCAGGTCGTCGGCTTCGAAGCCCGGCTCGGCGAGGACCGTAATGCCCAGCGCCGCAAGGACTTCCTTGGTGATGTCGATCTGGCCGTGGAATTCGTCGGGGGTGGAAGACCGGTTCGCCTTGTATTCCGGATAGCGGTCGGACCGAAAAGTCTGGCGCGACACGTCGAATGCCGCCGCCACATGCGTCGGCGACTCGTCGCGCAGCAGGTTGATCAGCATGGCGGTGAACCCGTAGACGGCGTTGGTGGTCAACCCGCCCTGAGTCTTGAAGTTCTCCGCCGGCAGCGCATAGAACGCCCGGAACGCGAGCGAATTGCCGTCCAGCAGCAACAGGGTCGGTTTGTCGTCAGCGGTCCGGCCGGTTTGCGTCTTGGCGCTCGCGGTCCTCGCTGGGCTCACGGACTTAACTCTATGCATGGAATCCGACATCCCGCGCTCGGCATCAAACTGGAACACGTTTCAGTTTCGCGCTGGTTCTCGGTAGGCTGGCCGGGTGCCCGCAGCTACCCGCCGGGAACCGGCGATCGACGGATGGTTCGCCGACGACGACACCGGTGTCCCGCATCTGATCGGCAGCAGATGCCCTCAGTGCGGCACGTATGTCTTTCCGCCCGTCTTATCCGGGGGGGCCAATAACTGCCCGAATCCCGCGTGCGACGGCAACGAACTCGAGCAGGTGCCGCTGTCGCGGCGAGGCACCCTCTGGAGCTACACCGAAAACCGCTATGCGCCTCCCCCGCCGTATCCGGCACCTGACCCGTTCGTCCCATTTGCCGTCGCTGCGGTCGAGTTGGCCGACGAGGGCTTGATCGTCATCGGCAAGGTGGTGGAAGGCACGCTGGCGGCCGATCTGAAGATCGGCATGCAGATGGAACTGACGACGATGCCGCTGTATACCGACGACGACGGGGTCGAGCGCATCGTTTACGGGTGGCGGATCGCATGAACCCGGAACCGGTTTACATCCTCGGCGCGGGCATGCACCCGTGGGGCAAGTGGGGCAACGACTTCACCGAGTACGGGGTGACCGCCGCCCGGGCCGCCATGGGCGAGGCGGGGCTCGACTGGCGTCAGATCCAGTTGGTGGCAGGGGCCGACACCATCCGCAACGGCTATCCCGGCTTCGTCGCCGGCGCCACCTTCGCGCAGAAGCTGGGCTGGAACGGCGTACCGGTGAGCTCCAGTTACGCGGCATGCGCCAGCGGCTCACAGGCACTGCAAAGCGCCCGCGCTCACATTTTGGCCGGCTTCTGCGACGTGGCGCTGGTCGTCGGCGCGGACACCACGCCCAAGGGGTTTTTCGCGCCGGTCGGCGGCGAACGCAAGAACGATCCGGACTGGCAGCGGTTCCATCTGATCGGTGCCACCAACCCGGTGTACTTCGCGCTGCTGGCGCGCCGCCGGATGGATCTCTACGGCGCGACCCTCGAGGATTTCGCGCAGGTAAAGGTCAAGAATGCGCGCCACGGCCTGCAGAACCCGAACGCCCGGTTCCGCAAGGAGACCTCGGTCGAGGATGTGTTGGCCAGCCCGGTGGTGGCCGATCCGCTGCGGCTGCTCGACATCTGCGCCACCTCCGACGGCGCGGCGGCGCTGATCGTCGCCGGCGCCACGTTCGCACGCAAGCACCTGGGTTCCCTCGACGGCGTGCCGTCGGTGCGTGCGGTCAGCACGGTCACGCCGCGCTACCCACAGCACCTGCCCGAATTACCGGACATTGCAACCGATTCCACTGCCGCCGTGCCCGCACCGGACCGGGTGTTCAAGGACCAGATCCTCGACGCCGCGTATGCGGAGGCCGGTATCGGGCCCGAGGACCTCAGCCTGGCCGAGGTCTATGACCTGTCGACCGCGCTGGAACTGGACTGGTATGAGCATCTAGGGCTTTGCGCGAAGGGTGAAGCCGAAGCGCTGCTGCGCAGCGGTGCGACCGCCATCGGCGGCAAGATACCGGTCAACCCGTCAGGCGGGCTGGCCTGCTTCGGCGAAGCCGTTCCGGCGCAGGCGATCGCGCAGGTCTGTGAACTCACCTGGCAATTGCGCGGCCAGGCCACTGGCCGCCAGGTCGAAGGAGCCAAGGTCGGCGTGACCGCGAACCAGGGCTTATTCGGGCATGGCTCGTCGGTGATTGTGGCCTGCTGAGTCGCCTAATGGGGAGTGTCGAGGGTTTCCAGCACCACTTCAGCCACGCGTTTCATGGTGGTGCGCCGGTCCATGGCGGCGCGCTGGATCCACTTGAATGCCTCCGGCTCGGTCATGCCCTGCTTTGCCTGCAGCAAGCCTTTGGCTCTTTCGACGAGCTTTCGGGTCTCCAGCCGATCCGACAGCGTCGCTACTTCGCGTTCCAGCGCCGTGATCTCACTGAACCTGCTGACCGCCAGTTCAACGGCCGGGACGAGGTCGGTGGCGGAGAACGGCTTCACCAGATAAGCCATCGCTCCGGCATCTCGTGCTCGTTCCACGAGGTCGCGTTGACTGAACGCAGTCAGCACGACGATCGGCGCGATACGTTTGCTGGCGATCTCCGACGCGGCGTCGATGCCGTCGCGGCGCGGCATCTTCACATCCATGATCACCAGGTCGGGATTGAGCTGCTCGGCCAGCTCGACGGCTTCTTGTCCGTCACCCGCCTCACCGACGATGTCGTAGCCCTCTTCACGCAGCATCTCGGCTAGGTCCATCCGAATGAGGGCCTCGTCTTCGGCGATCAGCACGCGGCGGCGGGTGAGGGCGTCGGCCTCGGTCGTAGAGCCGGTCATGACGACATTGTGTCGTGAACGGCGGCAATCAGCGACATCGGGGTTGCTCGGCGGAGCAGCGATCAGCATCCTCTATGGTGGGAGGCCTGCGCGGAGACCTCTATGGTGGGAGCCCGAACAAGCCCTCGTATCCCAACTGGCAGAGGAAACGGACTCAAAACCCGTACAGTGTGGGTTCGAATCCCACCGAGGGCACACGTCGCCGCAGCTCAAAGGCTGTCTGAGTCGGACGGGACAGCCTCGAGTCTGACCATCGTCCGCAGGGTGTCCGGAATAGTTTCTGCCGTCGCGTCGCCCCGACGGCCCTGCGTTGCCTCTGAGGTCATGACAGCGTGCGGCGGCGCCGAGCCCGAACCCAGTCAAAGGCAACGCCGCCAACCAAGATCGCCAGGAGCGCAAGGTTTAGGTATCGGTGCTTCTCCGTGTCGATCGCGTCGTAGACGAGAACCGCGGCGACCACGACAAGCGCGCAATACAGCACGATGCGCTGCCTCTGTATCGATTGGTCACGGGTTTGGCCGCTTCGGCGGGCAATGACCATCGCACCGGCACCGATAGTGAACCCGGCGGCTACGGCGGCGATAGCGATCGCGTAAATAATCAATTGCACTCACTCAGCTTGTCCATGCCGTCCCACAGCGCCCCGAGGCCTGCCAGGATCGCGGCCGTCGTGGCACCCAGAGTCGGTATTTCGCCGGCGATCCCCGATGCGATACCCGTCGCGCCGCCCACCGCGATTGTTGTGTCCTTGCCAATCTCCGCAGGCCCGCAGTGATGCTTTGAAGGGTCGGGCGGCGGCGGCCCAGCGGTGATGACCTGCACGGGCGGAGGTCCGGTTCGTGGCGGCAATTTGATCGCTGGCGGTTGCGGTGGTATTGGCGGTTGGGGCGGCGCTGGCGGTAGTGGTGGGTCGTCTTTGGCTCCGAATCCCGTCAGCTGAATCGTCCCTTTGTTTCCCGGCTTTTTGATCGGTCTTTCGGCGAAGGTGGTGTCGCCAACGTCGCCAGCAGCGCCGGTGATTTTGCCGCCGACTTCGGCATCAAGCCCCATTAACTCAGCAGTGCGTTCGCGGATGTCGGCGGCGAGAACTTGAGCCTGTGCCTGCCGGGCGGCTAGTTCGGCTGCATTGCTCCGTGTGCGGGTGTCGGTGACGGACAGGTCTTCCCCGACAGTGAACCCGGCGTTGTGGGCGTCCTGAACGGCGTACATCACTCTTCGCTGGGCGGCGCTGATGTCGCCAGCACCTCGGCGCGCGATTGTCGCTGCCTCACGTAATTGGTCGGCTTTGCGGATGACTGTCGTCTTATCGGTGGTGGTTCGCTCGATCAGGGCGTCGCGCGCTTGTCCTTCCCAGTCGAGACCGCGGGACTGCTGCCAAACCTGTATGGATACGTTTTCCCATCGGTCCGCTGTGCCGTCCCAGTGGTTCGCGGCGTCAACCAGGTGCTCGACGTCCCACGCCCGTATCGACGAAAGCGTCGGCAATCCCGTAGTCACCAAGTGAGCCTCACAGTGACTCCATTATCGCGTTCAGTATGTCGACCGAGTCGGCTTCCGTGCTCAGGTACGCGATGCTTGCCGCGGCAGTTTTGACCGCCGTGATTCGGGTGCGCGCGGCGAATGCCTCACCCGCTGCGGCGGCGCTGGCGTGCACGACGTTGACCGCCGCCGCGCTGGTCTGACAGGACAACCCCGGCCCGGCGGAAGGTGGGGCCGAGGCCAGTTCGGCAGTCAAACCGTGCCACCCATTGGCCGTGCCCAGCAACTGGTCGGTAGCCACCCGCAGCATGTCCACGCCCCGGAGCCTAACTTTCGCGCAAACGGTTGCAAATGCACCCCTGCGGTTCGCTCGTTGCGTTCGTCGACAAGCTCGTCGACCTTTGTGCTGCCCAGCCTGCGGCTGCGGTGTGACCACGGCTCATTGAGCACTGAGCCGCTGTGTATGGAGGCGCACAGCCTGTGTGGTTCCGGTTCATGCTTGACATTTCGGTTCCGGTTGCTGCTTTACGGTTCGGGGACGCGGTTTCGGTAGGTGCGCGACACCAGTTCCGGTACGTGGGGGTCGCGATGGGTCGGCATGACAAAAAGCCGGGATTAAATCCCTCCGACGGGCAGGTCAGAGCCGGGAGGAGAGCGGGGGCGGCCGAAGGGGCACTGATCCCTGCATACCGCGGTGGCGGGACCGCGCACCCGGTTCCAGCTAAAATGCCAGTGGAATCTCGTCGCCCCTAGGGGCTGGTCACCAGACCGATACCGACTCGACTAGGAAGATGTCATGCCGATAAGAGCCATAGCGCTCATAGTTCTCGCCCTAGGGTCGGCCGCGCCAGCCTATGCGGACGCCACTGACGACGCATTCATAGCCAACCTCAGCACCTCCGGCATGAATTTCGGCGCACCCGATAGAGCAATCCAGGTGGCGAAAAATGTCGTCTGCGGCACGCTCAGCGATAACCCCCATACCAGTAACGCGGATCTGATCACCAAGGTCACCAACGCCACCAACTGGCCAACGAATGATGCTGCTTACTTCACGGGAGCTGCCATCCAAGCCTATTGTCCCCAATACAACTCCGGCTCCGTCGCTCCCCCAAAGCCGGGGTTTCACCCAGCGTCAACACGAGATGCTGCACCCGATCGAGCGCAGGCCAACTTCACGCATCGGTGAAATCCGCGGCGAATAGCCTTTTAATCCCATCCGCGTGACAGCGGGAAAACGCTTGCCGCAGTCGTCCGGGTTGGCAGAGCGACGATGAAAAGGTGCTGTACACCATCGGCCACGGTGCCGAAACCGCCGAACAACTCACTGCCGCGCTTCGCCAGCACGACATCGCACTGCTCATCGACGTGCGAAGCTTTCCCGGCTCCCGTCGTAACCCCGACGTGTCCAAAGAGGTCATGCCGGACTGGCTCGGGGCCGCAGGGATCGACTACCGGCACGAACCCGACCTTGGTGGACGACGCAAACCGCCTTCCGATCCCATACCGCGGGACCACTGGTGGCAGAATCAGGCGTTCGCCAACTACGCAGGGCACATCCGCACTCCGGGTTTTCAGGCGGCATACCGGCGACTGCTGCAGGATGCCGACACCCGCAACGTCGCCATCATGTGCGGCGAGCCGACCTGGTGGCGCTGCCACCGACGCATGATCGCCGACCTGGCCACGTGCGACGGACGCACAGTGCACCACATCATGCCCAACGGATCGCTGTCGCAACACGCCATGTCCGAATGGCTCACCAGCGATCAGCCGGACGAGTCCTGATGGGCGGACCCGCATAGGTTCGCCTCACCAGTTAGGCTTTTGCCGTGGCGGCTCAACGGTGCGGTGCCCCACAGGTATGGACACAGGGTTCATCGCAAAGGCCGAACTGTGTGGCGGCAGTGCGGACGCAATCCCGCGCCCGCAGCCAGCACTACGTCGACAGTGTCACGCGACGGCTTCGCGTGCTCAACATCAACGCGTGGATGGCCGTGTTGGTGTGCGGTGGCTACGGGATTCTGGGCGTTTTCACCGGCGCCGGGATGTCGCGGCCCCAAGCAGTGGACATCCTCGCAGCGTTGGTCTTCGCGGCGGTTCCCTTACTGCACCGCTTCGGGGAATTGGTCGCGCCGCTTACCTTCGTCTGCGCTTCATACGTCTCGATTTTTGTCATCTCCTGGAACGTGGGCACCGGTACGGGCTTGCAGTTGTTCTTGCTGGTGACCGCTTCTCTCGTGGTGTTGCAGCTCGGTACCGAACACATAGCGTTGGCGGCGACGTTGGCGGCTATTGCCGCCGGGCTGGTGATCGCGCTGGAGTTCCTCGTCCCGCGAACCACCGGATTGCAGCCGCCCTGGGCCATGTCGTTGGGCTTCATCATCGCGGCGGTCTCCGCCTGCATGATGGTGGTCGTCACCATGTGGTATGCGCTGCGCGGGATCGAACGTGCCGAAGCGGTCATGGAAATGGAATACGAACGGTCGGAGGCCTTGCTCGGCAATATGCTGCCGGCCAGCATCGCGGCACGGCTGAAAGATCCGGCGCGCGACGTTATCGCCGACAAGTACGACGATGCCTCGGTCCTGTTCGCCGACATCGCAGGATTCACCGAGCGGGCCAGCGACACCGCACCGGCCGACCTCGTCCGCTTCCTGGACCGCCTGTACAGCAGTTTCGACGCGCTAGTCGAGCTGCATCGATTAGAGAAAATCAAGGTCAGCGGTGACTGCTACATCGTTGTCAGCGGGGTGCCGTGGCCACGGCGAGATCACGTTGAGGCGCTGGCCGACCTGGCGCTGGACATGGCTGATGCCGTGGCAGGGCTGAAAGATCCGCACGGTCGTGACATCGCGCTTCGGATGGGTTTTGCCGCCGGGCCCGTGGTCGCAGGCGTGGTCGGGTCGCGCCGATTCTTCTATGACGTGTGGGGCGACGCGGTCAACGTTGCCTCGCGAATGGAGTCCACAGACACCGAGGGACGCATCCAAGTCCCGCAGGCGGTTTACGAGCGGTTGAAGAAAGACTTCGTCCTGCAGGAGCGCGGAGACGTCCAGGTCAAGGGCAAGGGCGTGATGCGCACCTGGTATCTCGTCGGGCGCAGACCGGACAGCAGTGCCGCTGAGGCGCGCGCCGATTCGCCGCAGACGGCCAACGTCTGACTCGTCTCGACGGCTCCCCTCGGAATCCGTCGTGTGGGACAATTTGTTGATGCAACCTCACGCTGGCCCAAGCTTGTTGCCGCATCTATGGAAGTCCGAATTGGTGTCGGGGATCCTGGCGCTGGCCCTCGGCATCTTAATATGGGTGTGGCCGGGAAAAAGCATCATGGTCGCCGCGATCATCTTCGGCGTCTACCTGCTGATCACCGGAATTGTGCAAGTGATCTTCGCGTTCAGCCTGCATGTTTCCGCGGGTGGACGCGTGCTGCTGTTCATCAGCGGAGCAGCGTCGTTGGTCCTGGCGCTGCTGTGCTTCCGTGACATTCAGAATTCGATTCTGTTGCTGGCGATTTGGATCGGCGTCGGCTTCATCTTTCGCGGCGTGGCGACGACGATTTCGGCCATCAGCGACCCCGGCCTGCCGGGCCGGCTCTGGCACATCTTCATCGGCGTGATCAGCCTGCTGGCCGGCATCGTGATGATCGCGTCGCCGTTCGCGTCGCTCTCAGTGCTGGCGCTTGTCGTCGCCATCTGGCTTATCGTGCTCGGCACGTTCGAGATCGTGTCGTCGTTCGGCATTCGCAGCGCGTCCAAGCGGCTGGAGACGACCCGGTCGGCGGAGGAAACGTCCCTTGGCACCGCCTGACCAGCTCAATCGGGATCTGCGTGACAGGCCGGTGGTTTTGACCACGCCGATCTACTACACTTTGTCGTAGCAGTTAGTTGCCCGCAGTTCGGGAGATGGCAGATGAATGTCGTCGACGTTTCGCGGTGGCAGTTCGGTATCACGACCGTCTACCACTTCATCTTCGTGCCGCTCACGATCGGGCTGGCGCCGCTGGTCGCGGTCATGCAGACGGTGTGGGTGGTCACCGATAACACCGCCTGGTATCGGCTGACCAAGTTCTTCGGCAAGCTTTTCTTGATCAACTTCGCGCTGGGCGTGGCCACCGGGATCGTGCAGGAATTCCAGTTCGGCATGAATTGGAGCGAATACTCGCGGTTCGTCGGCGACGTATTCGGCGCACCGCTGGCCATGGAAGGTTTGGCCGCGTTCTTCTTCGAATCGACTTTCATCGGACTATGGATTTTCGGCTGGAGCCGCCTGCCCCGGCTGCTGCATCTCGCCTGTATCTGGATCGTCGCGATCGCGGTCAATGTGTCCGCATTCTTTATCATCGCGGCGAACTCTTTTATGCAGCATCCTGTCGGCGCCCATTACAACCCGCAGACACGACGCGCCGAATTGAACAGCATCCTGGCCCTGCTCACCAATAACACCGCGCAAGCGGCCTTTTTGCACACCGTCATCGGGGCCGTGTTGACCGGAGCGATATTTGTCGCCGCAGTGAGCGCGTGGTGGATGGTCCGCTCGGCGAGCCGTCCCGAGTCTGACACGGCGCTGATCGATGCCCGCACCATGTATCGGCCGGCGACGGTGCTGGGATGTCTTGTCGCGCTTGCCGCAGCGGTCGGGTTGTTCTTCACCGGCGACGTGCAAGGCAAACTGATGTTCAAACAGCAGCCAATGAAGATGGCATCTGCGGAGTCGTTGTGCGACACCGAAACCGATCCAGACTTCTCCATCCTCACAGTAGGCACACACAACAACTGCGAAAGCATCACGCGGGTGATCGCGGTGCCACATGTGCTGCCACTCCTGGCCGCGGGCCGGTTCAACGACGTGACGCTGCAGGGAGTACGGGACATACAGCGCACGAACCAACAACGATTCGGGCCAGGCGATTACCGGCCCAACCTGTTCGTTACGTACTGGTCCTTCCGAATGATGATCGGGTTGCTGGCAATACCGGTGCTGTTCGCGTTGCTTGCGTTGTGGCTCACACGCGGCGGCCGGACCCCGAGCCAGCGGTGGTTCTCCTGGCTGGCGTTGCTGACGATTCCGACGCCGTTCTTAGCCAATATCGCTGGTTGGGTGTTCACCGAGATGGGGCGTCAACCCTGGATCGTGGTACCCAATCCAACCGGCGACCAGCTCGTTCGGCTCACCGTCCAGCAAGGCGTTTCAGACCACGCTCCCCCTATCGTCGTGACCTCCTTGGTGACGTTCACGCTGATCTATGCCGTGCTGGCAGTCATTTGGTTTTGGCTGCTCAAGCGCTACATCGTCGAAGGACCGCAGGAACACGACGCCGAACCGGCCGCGCCCACCACCACGTCTACCGACGAGATGGCACCGCTGTCGTTCGCGTACTGAGGGCGCGAAGGGAGCCGACCGATGGCACTCCAACACGTGTGGTTCGTCGTCTTAGCCCTGTTGTTCCTCGGGTTTTTCATCCTCGAGGGCTTCGACTTTGGCGTGGGCATGTTGATGGAGGCATTGGCTCGCGTCGGTAAAGGCGACCGCGAGATGCACCGGCGCGCGGTGCTCAACACCATCGGCCCGGTCTGGGACGGTAACGAAGTATGGCTGATCACCGCAGGCGCAGCGATGTTTGCCTCATTTCCGGGCTGGTATGCCACCGTGTTTTCGACGCTGTATCTGCCGCTCCTGGTGATTTTGTTCGGCATGATCCTGCGCCCGGTCGCAATCGAGTGGCGCGGCAAGGTCGATGACACCAAGTGGCGGGGCTGGGCGGATTTCGGCATCGCCGCCGGCTCCTGGCTGCCGGGCGTGCTGTGGGGCGTAGCGTTCGCGATTCTGGTTCGCGGACTCCCGGTGGACGCCAACCACCGCGTGCATCTCTCGATCACCGACGTGCTCAACGTCTACACCTTGCTCGGTGGCCTGGCTACCGGCGGGTTGTTCCTGTTCTATGGTGCCGTGTTCATCGCGCTGAAGACGTCGGGCGCGATTCGCGACGACGCGTTGCGGTTTGCAGTGTGGTTATCGCTTCCGGTGACGGCGTTGGTGGCGGGCTTCGGGCTGTGGACGCAACTCTCGTACGGCAAGGCCTGGACGTGGCTGGTGCTGGCTGCGGCGGTGATCGCGCAGTTGGCGGCCGTGGCGCTGGTGTGGCGGCGCACCCGGGAAGGCTGGGCTTTCATATGCATTGCCGTCGTCGTCGCGGCCGTCGTAGTCCTGCTGTTCGGTGCGTTGTATCCCAACCTGGTGCCCTCCACGCTGAACCCCCAGTGGAGCGTCACGATCGACAACGCATCATCCACTTCGTACACCTTGAAAGTCATGACGTGGGTGGCCGTGATCTTCGCTCCCATTACGGTCGCATATCAGGGCTGGACGTATTGGGTTTTCCGACAACGGATTTCGGCTGAGCGGATACCGCCGTCGACCGGCTTGGCGAGGCGCGCGTCCTGACCGGTACCTCCACCTCCCGCGCACCCCTAGACCCGCGCCTGTGGCGGGCATCAGCAGCGTTGCGCCGTTTTCTGCTCGCCACAGTGACCTGTGGCGTGGTGATCTCTGGCTGTGCGGTCGCCTCGGCGATTGTGCTCGCGCACGTCGCAGCCGCGGTGATCACCAACCCGTCCGCACGCCGCGTGCGGCACTGGGCATTGGCGTTGTCAATCTTGTTGATGTTGTGGCTTGTTCGTTCGGTGACGCAGTGGCTTCAGGCGCGACTGAGCCAACGTGGTGCCAGCGCGGTAATCGCTGACCTCAGCAGTCAAGTGCTGGCAACAGTGACGGCCCGTCAACCTGGTGAACTGGCTGCCCAACGCGACACCGCAGCAGCAGTCGTGACCCGCGGCCTCGACGGTTTGCGCCCCTATTTCACCGCGTACTTACCCGCCTTGCTGCTCGCCGCGATCCTGACCCCGGCCACCGTCGTCGTGATCTCGTGCTACGACCTCAAATCAATGGCGATCGTTGCGTTAACACTCCCGCTGATACCGATTTTCATGATCCTGATCGGCCTGGCAACCGCTGACCGCTCAGCGACCGCCTTGGCCGCCATGACGGCGCTGCAGGCTCGGCTGTTGGATCTAATCGCAGGTATTCCTACCCTGCGGGCGTTAGGCCGCGCCGCCGGCCCTGAGCACCGCATCGCGGAACTCAATGCGGCTCAACGGCGGTCGGCGATGGCCACCCTGCGAATCGCGTTCTTGTCGGCGCTGGTGCTGGAACTGCTGGCGACGCTCGGCGTCGCCCTGGTCGCAGTGGGCATCGGTCTGCGGCTGGTGTTCGGAGAGATGAGTCTGACGGCCGGTTTGACGGTCTTGCTGCTGACACCGGACGTGTACTGGCCGTTGCGCCGCATCGGCGTGGAGTTCCATGCCGCCCAGGACGGTCGAACCGCCGCCGACGCGGCCTTCGGGCTGCTCTCACAGCCGACCGCAGCGCCGCGTGGACGGCGGACCGTATCCGCGCACGGTGCGGCGATCCGGATCGAAAAACTCAGCGTCTCCGGCCGCGACGGCTGTGCACCGCGTGATCTCACCGCTGTCATCGAACCGGGCCAGGTGACCATTTTGACCGGTCGGAACGGCGCGGGGAAAAGCACCACGCTGCAGGTGATCGCCGGACTGACCGCACCGACGTCGGGCCGCGTCATCGTGGCCGGGGTTGACGTCACCGAACTCGATCTGACCGCGTGGTGGGGGCAGTTGTCCTGGCTGCCGCAGCGCCCGGTGCTGTTACCCGGTACCGTCGTCGACAACTTGGCCCTGTTCGGTCGTCTTTCCGACGTTGAAACCGCTTGTGCTGCTTCCGGATTCGACGCGGTGCTGGCATCGTTGCCCGAGGGGCGCAACACCATGCTGGGGCGTGGCGGGGTCGGGTTGTCGCTGGGGCAGCGCCAACGGCTGGGCCTGGCCCGCGCGCTCGGATCGCCGTCGCCGGTGCTGCTGTTTGACGAGCCGACCGCGCACCTTGACGCCGAAACCGAGGCCAAGGTTCTGCAGGCGATCGTGGAGCGTGCGCGAGCCGGTGCAACCGTACTGGTTGTCGGCCATCGCGAACAGGTCGTGGCAATCGGCGACCAGATCGTGGAGGTGACATCGGAGCATCATGTCCACGCCTGATCCGCTGCTGGCCGCAACGAACCTGCTGCGCCCGCGACTGCCTCGTCTGCTCGTCGCCGTAGCGCTGGGCGTGTTGTCGCTGGGCAGCGCGCTCGCGTTGGCCGGTGTTTCGGCCTGGCTGATCACCCGGGCGTGGCAGATGCCGCCGGTGCTGGACCTGTCGATTGCGGTCGTCGCGGTGCGGGTATTCGCGATTTCTCGCGGAGTGCTGCACTACTGCGAGCGGCTGGCCACCCACGACACTGCGCTGCGCGCCGCTGGCACCGCGCGCAGGCAGATCTATTCCCGTTTGGCGCACGGACCGGTGGATGCGGTGGCGCGGCTGCACAGCGGCGAACTGGTATCGCGGGTCGGCACCGATGTCGACGAGTTGGCTGATGTAGTGGTGCGCGCCCTGTTGCCGATCGCCGTGGCGGCGGCCCTGGCGGTGGCGGCGACCGCAGTTATCGCCGCTATTTCACCGTCGGCGGCCGTGGTACTGGCGGTTTGCCTACTGGTTGCCGGCGTGTTCGCGCCGTCGCTGGCCGCCGGAGCAGCGGCAACGCAGGAGGCGGTTGGTCGACGCCATCACTGCGACCGGGATGTGTCCGCAATGATCGCGCTGGAGCACGCGCCTGAGCTTCGTGTCGCCGGCATCCTGCCCGACGTCATCGCCGAATCGAAACGCTGGCACCATGATTGGGCCGGAGCCGTCGACGCTGCTGCGCGACCGGCCGCGGTCGCCGCCGCCATG
This sequence comes from Mycobacterium sp., assembly GCA_019246375.1. GTDB lineage: Bacteria > Actinomycetota > Actinomycetes > Mycobacteriales > Mycobacteriaceae > Mycobacterium. Next base: position 14,489 of record JAFAQO010000045.1, read on the forward strand.
CCCACCGCAGCCATCGGCATCAGCGTGCTCGGCGCGGTGGTGGCCGCGATTCAGTTGGCGTCAATGGTTTCGCCCACCACGCTTGCCGTTCTCATGTTGCTGCCGCTATCGGCGTTTGAGGCGACGGTTCCGCTGCCGGCCGCTGCCGTCCAGTTGACACGATCGCGGATCGCTGCACGGCGTCTGCTCGACCTGGCCCCACCCGACACCGTAGTGTCGGCTACCCGGGATGCGTCGATTTCGCCTGCTGTGCAATCACATTCCGCGGCTGCGCTCGTTGCGACCGACCTGCGCGCGGGCCACTCGGAGGCCAGCGGCTCGGCCCCCGTGACGATCGCGCTGCGGCCCGGCGGCCGGCTGGCGCTCACCGGTCCCAGTGGCTCCGGCAAGACCACGCTGCTGATGACACTGGCTGGTTTGATCCCACCGCTGCACGGCCAGGTGACGCTCGGGGGAACCGACATAAAACTGCTCGATGAAGACGAATTACGCAAAGCGGTCTGCTTTTTCGCTGAAGACGCGCACGTCTTCGCCACCACCGTCCGGGATAATCTGCTGGTGGCTCGCGGCGACTGCCAAGACGACGAGCTGACGGCCGCCCTGGGCCGGGTGGGCCTGCTCCGCTGGCTAGCCGACTTGCCCGACGGTTTGGCGACCGTGTTGCCCGGCGGAGCACAGGCCCTGTCGGCGGGCCAGCGCAGGCGATTGCTGCTGGCCCGGGTGCTGCTCTCACCGGCTCGGATCGTGCTGCTCGACGAACCGACCGAGCACCTCGACGCGGCCGACGCCGAGCCGATCCTGCGTGAGCTGCTCGACCCGCTAAGCGGGCTAATCGCCGCGGAGCGGACGGCGGTGGTGGCTACTCATCACCTGCCCAACGACATCCGCTCTTGCCAAGTGATTGCTGTAGGCAACCAATCAGAGGCGGCGCCGGCGCGGCATGAACTCCAGCGTCAATAACACGTATAGCAACGGAACCACCTGGGTCAGCTTCACCAGCGCGTAGCGCCGGTCGCCCGGCGCGTGGAACTTGCGTAGGTACCGGTACAACGACTCGAGCGCGATAAACGGATTCAGCAAATGGATCAGCAGGTAGAAGACGGTTTGCGTCCGGTTGCGATGCTTTTCATCGAAGATTTCCGGGAAAGCTGCGAACGCCAACGACAGCCGCTGGGCGCCAGCATCTTTGGCCGCAGAAATCATGTCCACGCTGAGCCGTTCATCGAGCCCGTTCGGAGCACCGGCGCGACGCCACGGTACGTCAAGGGTGACATCGCTGCCGCTGCCGGCGGTTGCGTACCGGTGAAATCCCTGTACTCGCCCTTTTGCGTCCCTGGCGATAATCAGCTGAATTCCGGGGTATCGACCCTCCAGCACGCCATCGAGGTTCATCGAGAACCCGCGGTCGGCGTGGGCCCCTCTCGGTGACGCCCGCAGCACCTCGGTCAGCTCGGCCAGCAGCTCATCGTCGAGCTCTTGTTCGGCCACGATCTCGGTGGTGATCCCGCAGTTGTGGGTGCGCTTGACGGCCTGACGCAGGTTGCGAAACTTACGCCCCACCATCTCGAAGCTGGACACGTCAATGACGACCTCCCGACCAATCGGTATCGCCCGCAACGATTGACCGATGACGGCCGGGTCGCTCCACAAGCCAAGCCGCCGCTCGCTACAGCACAGCACGACCAGCCGCCAGCCGCGGTTATGACACAAAGCGGCGAAGTCGGCCACCAACTGCGGAAATTGCGCCTCGTCACCGACCGGGTCTCCGCTGACCACCGCATACCCGACCCGCGTGCGGTAGGCGAGCGCCGCAGCACCGTCGGTGCTGAAGTGGTAGCACTTGCCCGCCTGCATGGCGAATGGCGCCAGCGTGTCCCCGCCGGTCACGTTGATCAGCGCCCACACGCGCGGCAGGTCGGCGGAGCGCGGCCGTGCTGACGTGGGCCACATCAACGCCAGGCCCGAACCGGCGATCAGCAGGTCACCGGTCAGATCGAAGGACAACACGTGTGCGCCCAGGCCGCCGAACACCATCAGGACGGCAGCGGTTGCGTGCCGCGCGGTCACCGGCCGGCCCAGGAAGATGCCGCGAGCGATCAGCGTCACCGCGGCCAATACCGTCACCGACCAGGCAAGCCGCCCGGCTGGCTGCCAGTGAGCGTGTTCATGGTCGCGGGCGAGCACGCCGATGAGCCAGGCCGCCGCGCAGAGCAAGGCCAGCGCGCCGATCCAACGTGCCGCCGGGGAGTTGACGTGTACGACGACCCGCTCGCCCGGGCGAACCCGTGGCGCAACGACCGATTCGTTCACCTGGACCTCCGGTCGCTCTCCTTATCCGTCACGTCTTGTCCCTCACGCCGCTGATTATCCCGGTTCGGAAAACGTTACGCCGTGATGAGTGGCATTCTGGCGCTCACTTGGGCGTCGCAATCAGATCGTTGTCCAGCGGCTATCGGCCTGTTCGCGCACCGGGAAAGTACTTAACCACGCCCTCTTGGACAACAGTTGCAAGTAACTGTCCAAAGCGGTCGAAGAAGTGTCCGGTGCCCAGTCCACGGGAGTCGGCGGCCACCGGCGACGACGTCGAGTACAGCACCCAATCATCGAAGCTGACCGGACGGTGAAACCACACCGAATGGTTGACGGTCGCGGCGAAGATGCGGTCGAATCCCCAGGACAGCCCATGAGTCGTGACGACGGAGTCGAGCACCGTGGTGTCCGACGAATACACCATTGTCGCCGTGTGCAGCACCGGGTCGTCCGGCAGCACGCCGTCCGCCTTGACCCAGACCCGGTTGTGGGCAAGCCGCTCGCCCTTCTCCCGCATCACCCAGGCCGGGTCGTTGGTGTAGCGCCATTCGATCGGTTGCAGCGCATTGACGAAATGCGGAATGACCTTCTCGTAACCCCGCAGCCAATCACCGATCTTGGGCAGGCTATAAGGCTCCGGGACGCTCGGCGGATCGATACTGTGCTCGAGGCCATGCCCGCCGGATAGGTACGAGACCATCGCGGACGCCAACAACATCCCGTCCTGCACCGCATCGACACGCCGGTTGGCGAAACGGCGTTCATCGCGCAGTCGCACCACGCGGAATTCGATGTCTTTGGCGGGATCGCCGCCGTTGATGAAGTGCACCGACAGCGCGTTGGGCGGCAGGTCACGAATGCGGGTGCGGCTGGCCGCCACGAAGGACTGCGCCATCAGCTGACCACCGAACGTCCGCATCGGGTTCTTGCTCGGATGGGATCCGACGAAGAAGTCGTCGGCGACCTCGTTCAGATCCAGGACGGCCAGTAATTCGTCGAAATCAGACCCCGAACTAGACATGCCTCTAAACGTCGTCCTCGCCGATCCGGTGCACGTGGATCAGGTTGGTCGAGCCCACGGTCCCCGGTGGTGCGCCCGCCACAATGACCACGAGATCGCCGCGTTTGTATCGGCCCAGCTCCAGCAGCGATTTGTCGACGAGCCGGATCATGGCATCAGTGGACTGCATCATGGGCACGATGAACGTCTCGGTGCCCCACGTCATGGCCAGTTGGCTACGCACTTCAGGCAGCGGCGTAAATGCCAGCAGTGGCAGCGGGGTATGTAGGCGGGCCAGGCGCCGCACGGTGTCGCCGGATTGCGTGAACGCCACCAAGGCCTTGGCGTCGAGCCGTTCGCCGATGTCGCGGGCCGCATAAGAGATCACCCCGCGCTTGGTGCGTGGCACATGCGTTAGCGGCGGCGCAGCCGTCGAATTCTCCTCGACGGCGCATATGATCCGCGCCATTGTCAGAACCGCTGCCAAAGGAAACTTGCCGATGGCGGTTTCCCCGGAGAGCATCAGCGCGTCGGCACCGTCGAGCACGGCGTTGGCGACGTCGGACGCCTCAGCCCGGGTCGGCCGTGAGTGCTCGATCATCGAGTCCAGCATTTGCGTCGCCACGATGACCGGTTTGGCGTTCTCCCGGGCCATCTGGATCGCCCGCTTTTGCACCAGCGGAACTTCTTCCAGCGGCAGTTCAACGCCGAGGTCGCCGCGAGCCACCATCACCGCGTCGAATGCGAGCACGACGGCTTCGAGATTGTCGATTGCTTCCGGTTTCTCCAGCTTGGCGATCACCGGGACCCGGCGCCCCATTCGATCCATGACGTCGTGGACCAACTCGACGTCCGACGGCGAACGTACGAAAGACAGCGCCACCATGTCGACGCCGAGAGTCAGCGCGAATTCGAGATCTTCGACGTCCTTCTCTGATAAGGCGGGCGCCGACACGTTCATCCCGGGCAGCGACATCCCCTTGTTGTCGCTGACTGGACCGCCTTCTGTGACAGTGCACACAACGTCGTCACCGTCGATGTCTTTGACCATCAAGCCGACCTTGCCGTCGTCGACCAGAACGCGGTCACCGGCCACCGCATCGTTGGCTAACTGCTTGTAGGTGGTCGATATCCGGTCGTGGTTGCCCTGGCAGTCGGTGACGGTAATTCGCACGGTCTCGCCGTTGGCCCAATAGGTGACGCCGCCGGCGAAGCGCCCGAGTCTGATCTTCGGCCCTTGCAGGTCGGCGAGCACACCGACTGCCCGGCCGGTGGCATCGGAGGCGGCGCGCACCCGGTCGTATGCGGCCTTGTGATCGCGGTGGTCGCCGTGGCTGAAGTTCATTCTGGCGACGTCCATTCCGGCCTCGACCAGTGCCCTGACCGACTGGTCAGTATTGCTGGCCGGGCCGAGAGTGCAGACGATCTTCCCACGTCTCGCCACGACGATTCAGCATAGTCGCGCTAACTGACCATCTCGACGACCGGATGCCGTGACACCGCGCACATGCGGGCCCTGACCGCGCGGTCCGATCGGCGCGCCATCGGTGTCGTCCACGCCCGCACCGTCGGCACCGTCCGCCACGCGCGCACCATGGGCGCTGGTCACCTGGACCCCACGCGAGTACAAACCGCCGTCCTGGTCCAGCCACCGAGGTCCCAAAAGGTCCTGGCCCGACCACTACCCACGCTGGCGCTTCTACGAGACCCGCGAAGCCGCACAGGCTGCCGCACCGCCGGAAGACGGGCGACCCATATTCGGCCGTGAACATCCCGCGACCACCGTGGCGCGAACGGCTGCCCATCGACCAGCTTCTGCGGCAGGGCTGCCGTCCCATGCTGGAAGTGCCGTACGTGGTCGTTCAGACACATGACGTCAAGTGATCGCTGGGCGCTCACCCGAAGAGCTTCAAGAATTGCCAAATTCCGAGCAGCTGGTTAATGGTTTCCGCGCCGGGTGCATGCGGCAATACGATCGAGTAGCTCACCAGCGACAGGAACAACACTGCCAGAAACAGTGCGCACATGGTGCGGAGCCGAGACCGGCTCATCGGCAGCCTCTTCGTGTCATTGCCGCTGATGCTCATGATGCGCCCTTCGGTTGTGGCTTCCTGGCTGCCGTGGGCTTCTCGTCGTCTGCGCGGGAATTAAGTTCCACTCCTGGTCCGTGCATCGTCTCGTGCATCCTTTCGGCGTGCGTCCCGGATCGAGATAGGAGTCGTCACGGCGAGCACAGCGTAGAACCACACCATCCAGCGTGGTGCCGAGTGGCCGAGGTAGTAGCTCAGCGCAAGCAGCCCCCATGTCACACCGAGCGCGACGA
>JAFAQO010000208.1 GCA_019246375.1 Mycobacterium sp.
CCCCGAGCTTTGATCACCTCAATAACGTAGCGAACCTTCGATTGAAATGGCGCTGTCGACAGCGGCCGTTCGTCTCGCCGAACGCTCGCGGTGATTCTAGCCTTGGGCTGCTTCGAAGAGCACCGGCAGCGAGGTGGGTGACCGGAAAACCTGGCCCCGAATGTGTGGATCGCCGCCCTCGGGGTCCAGTCGAAGATTGGGCAGTCGGTCGAAGAGCAGGTTGAGCGCTACGCGCATCTCAAGACGAGCCAAGTGCATCCCGAGGCACACGTGCACCCCATGGCCAAACCCGATGTGCGCCCTCGCCGAGCGGAAGACGTCAAAGCGGTCCGGGTCCGGATAGCGGTCCTCTTGGCGGTTAGCAGCGCCCAGCATCGGCATGACCGACGAGCCCGCCGGGATCGGCACGCCCGCCAGCTCGGTGTCGCGGGTGGCAACGCGGGTGATCGTCAGTAGCGGCGGTTCCCACCGCACCGCCTCCTCGATCGCTTGTGGCAGCAACGACCGGTCCGCCCGGACCGCGTCGAGTTGGTCGGTGTTCGAAAGCAAACCGAACAGCATGTTTCCCAAGGAACGGTACGTGGTTTCGACACCGGCAGGAAGCAGCAACCGTAAGAACGAGAAGATTTCCTCGTCGGACAGCTTCTCTCCGTCGATCTCTGCTTGAGCCAGGCCGCTGATCAAATCGTCACGAGGTTCCTTGCGCCGCGCCGCGAGGATCGGTGTGAAGTACTCTTGCAGTGCCATAGAGGCGGCGCGGCCGCGCTCCGGGTTGATGGTGAAACTCAACAGCGAAATCGACCAGCGCTGAAACTGTGGATAGTCCTCGCGCGGCAGACCCAGCAGTCCGGCGATAATCTGGGTCGGATAAGGAAATGTGAACTCTTTGACCAGGTCCGCTCGACCGCGGCCGGCGAACTGGTCGATCAGCTCGTTGCCGACCTTCCCGACCAGTTCGTCCTCCCAACGTGCTAATGCCTTCTGGGAGAACGCCTTTGCGACCAAAGACCGGTGTCGACCATGTTGCGGCTCATCCATGCCCAGCATCACATGCTTGCCCAGCACATCGCCGAACGCATCGATGATGATCGCCGACGAGAACGTCTCGTTGTCCCGCAGCATCTGCTGAACCTCTTCATGGCGGTACACCATAAAGACTGGTTTGGACTCCTCATGCGGCATCCCCGACATGTCGATGCGCTGCACGGGTTGCTCACGCCGCAATCGGGCCATCTCGGTGTAGGGGTCCCGGACATCACCGGAGACCACGTCGTCGAAGGACCCGAAGTCTTCGAGATCATCGAACAGCTGCATTCTCACGTCTCCTTCAGCCGGCGGGGTAGCCCACCGACTTGATCTGGGTGTATTGGTCGAACCCGGCAACACCGTTCTGGCGACCGACGCCGCTGGCCTTATACCCGCCGAAAGGTGTGTCAGCGCCGTAGGGAGCGCCACCTTGCACACCGATGAAGCCAGCCCGCAACCGCCGAGCTACGGCAAGCGAGTGCTCCAGCGACCCCGACATCACATTGCCCGCCAATCCGTAAGCGCTGTCGTTGGCGATACGGATCGCATCCTCCTCGTCGTCGAAGGGGATAACGGCCAGCACCGGGCCGAAGATCTCCTCCTGAGCGATCGTCATGGAGTTGTCGACGTCGACGAAAAGGGTTGGCCTGACAAAGAATCCCTTGTCGAAGCCGGTGGGCGCATCCGGCCCGCCGACTAGAGCGGTGGCGCCCTCTTCAACGCCCTTGTTGATGTAGCCCAGCACGCGCTTACGCTGCTTGTCTGAAATCACCGGACCGCACAAAGTTCCCGGGTCCTGGGGATCCCCCGGCATGACGTTCTCATAGATGCTCTTGAGGATCGCCACACCCTCGTCGTAGCGAGACCTTGGCAGCAGCAGCCGGGTCGGGTTGGCGCAGCCCTGCCCGGCGTGCATGCAGGGCGCGATGCCGATCGCACATGCCATCCCGAAATCGGCGTCTTCCAGCACGATAGTGGCCGACTTCCCGCCGAGCTCCAGGAAAAGCCGCTTCATCGTCGCCGCGCCTTTTTCCATGATCCGCTTGCCAACGGCGGTCGAGCCGGTGAACGAGATCAAATCGACTTTCGGCGACAGCGTGAGTTCCTCGCCCACCAGATGATCCGACGCGGTGACGACGTTGACGACACCGGCTGGGATATCGGTTGATTCGGCAATCAGCCGGCCCAGTCGGGTGGCATTAAACGGAGTGTCCGGCGCCGGCTTCAGCACCACTGTGTTGCCGGTGGCCAGTGCCTGGCCGAGCTTGTTGATGGTGACTTCAAACGGGAAGTTCCACGGCACGATCGCACCGACCACCCCCACCGGTTCTCGCCAGACTTTGCGGGTGGTCAGCTGGCCGGTGATGCTGACCAGCTTGTCGCCCAAATCGGTTTCCCACGGGTACTCGTCGATCAGCTTGGCGGGATAACGCAGCCCGTCTTCCAGCGGGGCATCCAGCTGAGGGCCGAAGGTGATCGCCCGGGGGGCGCCGGCCTCCAGGATGAGCTCTTCTCGCAACTCTTCCCGCTCGGCGTCTATCGCCTCGTGAAACTGCTCCAGGCAGCGCTTGCGGAATGCGCGGTTTGTTGACCAGTCGGTGTCGTCGAACGCCCGCCGGGCGGCGTCGATGGCCCGGTGCATATCCTCCTTCGACGCGTCGGCGACTTCTCCGATCGTCTCCTCGGTTGCCGGGTTGATGTTCGTGAAGGTGCCGGCCTGGCCGTCGACGATCTTGCCGTCAATCATCATCTTCGGCTCGAAGCGAACCTTCGCAGTGTCAGCCATGTTTGTCGCTCTCTGTAGATAGGGTCGCACTTTCTGGCGCGTGCAGCGCGCCGGGACGCGGGACGCCCATCGCCAGACGGGTCACCCTATGGAGAGCCTTACCGGAAAGCAGCCGGTTGGCAATAAGCAACATGCGAGCGTCGATACCGACGGCATGCCGGGTAAAGGGCGCACGGTCTTCGAGCGCCTTGGCGAGCCCTCGGGCGAAATGTTCCGGCGGGCGCGCGAACCGCATCGCGAAGCGGCCGCGCCGGTCGATTTTGATGTGGTGCGGGGCGTAAGGCCCGCTGAAGTCACGATGGTCAGACGTCCCTGCATCGGTGATGATGTCGGTGTCGAAGGTTCCTGTCACCAAAACGGTGACGCCGAGTCCGAAGGGCGCCACCTCGCCGGCCAACGATTCGGCCCAGCGTTCGACCGCGCCCTTGGCGGCGGAGTATGCCGCGATCTCGGGCATGCCGCGCACGCCACCCTGACTCGAGATCACCACGATTCGTCCTCGTCCCGCGGCCCGCATCGACGGCAACAGCGCTTTCGTCAGCATTACCGGCCCGAAGACATGCGTCGCGAACATGCGCTCCCACAAGTCCATCGGCACTTCCTCAAGCATTCCGGCCGCCGAGATCCCCGCATTGTGCACAACCGCATACGGGGCCCCGATCGCCTCCGGGATCGCCTTGGCCGCGGCC
>JAFAQO010000248.1 GCA_019246375.1 Mycobacterium sp.
CCCGACGCCACCTCTAGCCCGATGCCCGTCTTCAACCCGCAAGGGCGACCCTACGCTGGGCCTGGTTCCCAGTCGCCGGCCTCATCAGTCGAGCAAACCGGGCCACCGCTTGTCGGCGCTGCAGATCACCCGCCCGCGACCTTCGACTCAAGTACCGAGCGCGCTGATCGTGCCGGCGGCAACGGACAGACACTGACCGAGGACACCTCCAAAGCCACCACCGCAACCATCCTCTACTGCCCGAACTGCGGGACGCCACACCACGAAAACGAACGGTTCTGCCCCCAGTGTGGGCACCGCATTATCAGCTGACCAACGGCGTGGTGGCTCGCGGTACCGCTGCCGTTCATGCCGGGTGACGCTGCGGTGCCCGCCACACGACATCGAGGTCAGCTTCCTCTACGACGACCTAAGTCGCCTTAACGAGATCCGGTGCAGGAATCAGACAGTCCACCACCTCGCGTACGACGGCCTCGGCCGAGTGGTTCAAGAGGAGGACGCCGACGGCAACCTGCGCCATTCATCCACGAGGACGCCGCACGCAGGCTGAGCTTCCTCACCGTCGGCGGCGAGATTGGCAGCATGCCGCAGCGCTTCGAATACTTGAGCACCCAGCTGCAATTCGACAGCACGGAACCGCTCACCGAAACCAACGACTGCCTCGGCAATGTCACGAGGCGGGCATGTGACAGCCGCGGGGCTACTCGAGAAAACGGAGATGCCTGACGGGCGCGCCGTCATCAACGAGTACGACGTCATGGGGCGCCTACGCCGACAACCTCTGCACAGCGGCAACGGCCCTCCGCGGCGACCCTCACCCTCGCGCGGTTCGCCCGCGAGCACAACCTGGTCCGCTCAGTTGGCCGCACGGCGGTGTGTTGCGACAATGCCCAGCAGGAATCATTCTGGGCCACATAGAAAGTCGAGTTCTACGACAAGTACTTGTGGCCGACTAAGACAGCCGTCAAGCTCGCCGTCGGCGACTGGATCGAGCAAGTCTACAACCGACGCAGACGCCATTCGGCCGTCGCTATGATGAGCCCGGTCGACTTCGAAAACCGGCTCACTCAGACGGCACAAGCCGCCTGACCCTGTGTCCACCAAACGCGGTCAAGCCCTGCGGACATGGGTTCGGCCAAGGTCGTATCTCCCGTTCTTGCCAACCCAAGCGGCTACCCGTCCTCCAACACAAGCTCCAGGAGGAATGGCCCGTCATGCACCAGCATTTCCTTGATCCCCGCCGACATCTCGTCGAGCTGTGTCACACGTATGCCGGGGACCCCCAGGCCCTCCGCCAGCGACACGTAGTCGACGTAGGGTTCGTGGATATCGAAAGAAGCAGGAAAACTTGTTGCGCGCATTCCGAGGATCTGCCAATAACGCACGATGTTGTCCTTGAGGAGGCGGTAACTGCGGTTGTTGCAGACAACGAACTTGGCGCCAACACGGTAATGCGCGGCGGTCCACAGTGCTTGAAGCGTGTACAGTGCGCCACCGTCGCCGCTGAAGCCCACGACCGTGCGAGTCGGCTCGGCCAGCTTGACGCCAATGGCGCCGGGGAATCCGATGCCGAGCGTGCCGCCCGGCGTGTGGTACAGCCTTCCGGGGAAATCTGGCGGTAGGTAACGCATCAGCGCCTCAGAATTGGTGAGCGACTCATCGAAAATCACTGCGTCATCGGGCATCTGGTATGCCAACTCTGCGGCGAATGCCGACATGTGCAGCGGAACCGCGCGGGAATATGCTGCATCACCGGCGAGGCGTTCCTGCGATTTCTTGTCGTTGTCTGCCTTGAGCCGCTCGGCCCGCGCTTTGGCTTGCAGCTTCTGGTCATCGGTCATCACCTCGGTCAACTTTTCCGCCAACAGCCGAAGTGTCGGTTTGGGATCGGCGAGCAGTCCGAGCGTGATCGGGTGATTCTTGGCGATGTCATCGGCGCTTTGATCGATGTGAATGATGGCGGCATCGGTGCGGAAAGGGTTTACCAGTTGGGGAAACACCTCGGGGAACGCGTATGTGCCTGCGATGACGACGGCGTCGGCGTCGGCAACGTATCGGGCGCTGTCCTGGCCGTACATGTGCCCGGTCAGCCCGCAGTAAAGCGGATGCGTCCAGGGGAAATTCACTTGTGAAGACATCGCGCCCCACACGCCGGCCCCCAGCACGTCGGCGACCTCTGTGAGCTCGGTCTGCGCGTTGGCTTGCGCCACCCCGTCGCCCATAATGATCACCGGATTGTGCGCACGGGTTAGCAATTCCGCAGCGCGCGCGATCAACGCCGGCTCGGGCGTCGTGCGAGTCTGCGGAACGACCGTCGCCAGCACCGGCTCATCGTTGGGCTGGTCCAGAATGTCCTGGGGCAGGGCCAGAAATGTCGGCCCGACCGGCGGGGTGGAGGCGATCTTGATGCACCGGCGCAGTAGCCGCAGCACGCTGCCGGGGTGAATGGCACGGGCCGCGTATTTGGTGAGCGGACGTGCGCATGTGACCAGGTCGAGTGCCATGTGCGCGTCGAGCGCGTCATAGGTGACACCCGCCTCCCCGGCGAGGACGATGAGCGGCGAGCGTTGCATCCGGTGAACGTGATACAGGCTGCCCAGCGCGTTGCCCAAGCCCACGCTGGAATGCAGCAAGACGACGGTTGGCTTCTGTGTGGCAAGCGCGTAGCCGTTGGCGAGCAGGAGCAGTGCTGCTTCCTGCAGACCCATTACGTATTCGATCTCGCCAAAATTGCTGATCTCGTCGAGCAGGCCCTCCTCGGTGCTGCCAGGGTTACCGAAGATGCGGGCAATGCCGTCAGCGTTGAGCTGTTCAAGTAATTTGCGGTGACCGGTGGCCATGGCGCAACCTTCCTGTTGACAGTGATCCGGCTATTTCCGTGGAACACACCGGTATGTGGTGCGGCGCTTGTGCTTCGGGCCGGGGCTTCGGCGGGCGCCGCGGCTGAATTCACCATCCATAACGCCGTAATCCCTTCTCCAGCACTTGAATGACCAACTCCCCGACGAGCTGGGAGTCTTGGGTGGACCGGCCGGTGAGGAAGGGATAGTCGAGGATAGTCGACAGGGTGTGTCCGACCCCGCCGTGGTATTCGCCGTCCGGGCCGACCGCGTCGTGCAGGATGTATTCCAAGGGGTAGAA
>JAFAQO010000470.1 GCA_019246375.1 Mycobacterium sp.
TGTCGGTGTTTTCACGCGGTGAAGCAGGCTCAGCCTGGGTACTGCACGCCGAAGGCCTGGTGCGGTCTGGCGGTGTCGAGCCGGGCGCGGGCATGTCGACGTGGCCGCCGGTGGGGGCGACACCGGTCGACATCCACGGGCTCTACGACCGGTTGGCGGCACGTGGCTACGAGTACGGTCCAGCTTTCCAAGGCTTGACTGCGATGTGGCGCCGTGGCGACGAGGTATTCGCGGACGTGTCACTGCCCACTGATGCCGGCGTATCACCGACCGGATTCGGTGTACACCCGGCGGTATTGGACGCTGCCTTACACGCGGTGATTGTGGCCGCTGAGACCGCCAACGACAATGCCAAAGACGGTGTGCTGGTGCCATTCTCGTGGCAGGGTGTGTCATTGCATGCGGCGGGGGCGTCGTCGGTGCGGGCGCGGATCGTGCCGGTGGGCCCGTCGGCCGTGTCGGTGGAATTAGCCGATGGGTTGGGGTTGCCGGTGTTGTCGGTGGCCTCGATGGTGGCCCGTCCGGTATCACAGCAGCAGTTAATGGCTGCGGTCTCGGGTTCAGGTGCGGACCGGCTCTTCGAGGTGATCTGGTCACCCGCGTCTCCTGGAGCGCATGGCGAAGCGCCACCGCACGAAGTGTTCGAGTCTGCGCCAGCAGACGGAGATCCGCTTGCCGGCGTATACCGGCGCACGCACGAAGCGCTGGCTGCGCTGCAGTCCTGGCTCTCCGAGTGTGACTCGGGAGTACTGGTGGTAGCGACCCATGGTGCGGTGGCATTGCCGATGGAAGATGTCACGGACTTGGCGGGTGCTGCGGTGTGGGGGCTTGTTCGGTCGGCGCAGACCGAGCATCCGGGCCGGATCGTGCTGGTGGATTCCGATGGGCCGCTCGATGGTACGACGGTAGCCCAGGTGCTGGCGACCGGTGAGCCGCAAATACTGGTGCGCGGTGGCATGGTGCACACCGCTCGGGTGCATGGCAGCCGCGCCGTTGACACCCTATTGGTGCCGCCGGGTGACGGACTGTGGCGGTTCGGGATGTCCACTGCGGGCACGTTTGAGAACCTAGTGTTGGAGCCACTGCCCGATGCTGATGCGCCGCTTGAGCCCGGCCAGGTCCGGGTCGCCGTTCGCGCCATTGCAGCGAACTTCCGCGACGTCATGATCGCCCTCGGGCTTTACCCCGACGATGATGCCGTCATGGGTGTGGAGTCCGCCGGGATCGTCATCGAAACCGCGCCGGGCAACAGTCGTTTCACGGTCGGCGACCGGGTCACCGGACTTTTCCCGGAAGGCACCGGCACCATCGCCACAACCGATGAGCGGCTGCTAATGCAAACCCCGACCGGGTGGTCCGACACGGATGCGGCGACCGCACCGGTCGTGTTCGCTACAGCCCACTACGCGCTGTCAACGCTGGCTGACGTGAAGCCCGGTCAGCGTATCTTGGTGCACGCGGCCACTGGTGGTGTCGGGATGGCCGCGGTGCAGCTTGCCCGGCATTGGGGGTTGGAGGTTTTCGCCACGGCAAGTCGTGGTAAGTGGGACACATTGCGGGCGGCGGGTTTCGACGACGACCATATCGCTGATTCGCGCAGTCTGGAGTTTGAGGACAAGTTCCGCGCTGTCACCGCTGGGCGCGGCATGGACGTGGTGCTGGACTCGCTGGCCGGTGAGTTTGTGGACGCGTCGCTGCGGCTCGTAGCTCCGGGCGGTGTCTTCCTTGAGATGGGCAAGACCGATATTCGCGACCCCGCTTTGGTCGCCGAGCACCACGCGCAAGTGCGCTACCGCGCCTTCGACCTCTTCGAAGCCGGTGCCGACCACATCCAGCGGATTCTCACGGACCTAACCGCGATGTTCGGCGACGCCGTCTTACGGCCGCTTCCGGTGACAACATTTGATGTGCGGCGGGCGCCCGCGGCGTTGCGGTATTTGAGTCAGGCCCGTCACACCGGCAAGGTTGTGATGACGATGCCGAATGCCTGGGCGTCGGGAACGGTGTTAATCACCGGCGGTACCGGGATGGTGGGTTCGGCGCTGGCCCGGCATGTGGTGGCTCATCATGGGGTTAGGCAACTCGTGCTGGTCAGTCGCCGCGGCCCGGATGCGCCAGGCGCAGCGGAGTTGACCGCCGAGCTAACGCAAGCCGGCGCCGACGTTGCAGTGGTGGCGTGTGATGCGGCCGACCGGGAAGCGTTGGCCAAGGTGATCGATGATATTCCGGTGCAGTCGCCGTTGTCGGCGGTGATTCATACCGCCGGTGTGCTCGATGATGCGGTGGTGACGTCGCTGACGCCGGAACGGGTCAGTGCGGTGTTGCGGTCCAAAGTGGATGCGGCGTGGAATCTGCACGAGCTGACCCGCGATATGAATGTGTTGGCCTTTGTGATGTTTTCGTCGATGGCTGGTCTGGTGGGGTCATCGGGTCAGGCGAATTATGCGGCGGCGAATTCGTTCCTTGACGGGTTGGCTGCTCATCGGCGGGCTCATGGGTTGCCGTCGATTTCGCTGGGTTGGGGCCTGTGGGACCAGACCAGCGACATGACCGGCACGTTGGGCAACGTAGACTTCGCCCGGTTCGCCAGAGACGGCATCGTTGCCATGTCCTCCGATGAAGCACTCCAACTGCTGGACACCGCGATGGTTGTCGACGAGCCGTTCCTGCTGCCGGCCCGCATCGACCTCACCGCGCTGCGGGCTAAATTTGAAGGCGGCACATTACCGCCGATGTTCGTCGATCTGATCAACGCGCCGGCGCGACGCCAGGTCGACGACTCGCTGGCGGCAGCCAAATCCAAATCAGCGCTGCTGCAACGGCTTGAGGGCCTCCCTGAAGAGGACCAGCACGCCATCCTACTGGACCTGGTGCGCTCACACATCGCGACAGTGTTGGGCAGCACCACACCGGAGGCTATCGATCCTGGCAAGGCGTTTCAGGAGTTGGGCTTTGACTCCCTGACTGCGGTGGAAATGCGTAACCGGCTCAAAGCCGCCACCGGTCTGCCTCTTTCGCCCACGCTTATCTTCGACTACCCGAACTCCGCGGCGCTAGCGGGGTACTTCCGCCAAGAACTGCTCGGCGCCTCGACCGAGCAGCCTGAGCGGAGCTCGCCTGGTGAGGCTGAACTCCAGCGCGTGGTGGCGTCCATTCCGATCAAACGCCTTCGGCAGGCCGGAGTGCTAGACCTGTTGCTGTCATTGGCTAACGAAACCGACGGAGCCGGTGCGGCGGACTCCGGCGAAAAAGATTTCGCCGACATGGACCTCGACGATCTAGTCAATGCCGCGTTGCTCGACGATGACGACTAGCCGAATGAGATCCAGGGCTCGCCAGTGAGAATCGCCGTCACCGGAGCCACCGGAGTGGTCGGTCGCGGGGTCGTCGCCCGGCTGCTCAGCCGGGGTCACGACGTCGTCGGGATGGCCCGTCATCAACCCGGAAGTTGGCCCAGTGCAGCGGACTTCGTGCGAATTGACATCCGCGATGCAGCAGGGGTGCGGCGCGCCATCGCGGGTGCCGACGTCGTCGCGCATTGCGCCTGGGCAGTAAACCACGGTCCACATGACAAGGTCAGTCGCGAGGTCAATCTCGGCGGGACCGGCAATGTCCTCGATGCGATGGCCCGTCACGGTACCCGGCGCATCGTGTTCGCCTCGTCCGCGCACGTTTACGGCGCATACCGAAGTCACACTGCGCCGCTCACCGAGGACGATCGGCTCGATCCGGTGTGCGACGAGGGGCTGGACAAGGTCCGTGCCGAAGGGATGCTCGCGGCCTCGGGCGCCGAATGGGTAGCGATCCGCTCAGCGGTGATCCTCGGCCGAGACGTCGACAATTGGGTGCGCCGCCTGCTGGCTACGCTGCTTTTTCCCGATATCGACGGCTCGGCAGCGCGCACGTTACAGGTCGTGCACACCGACGATGCTCACCGGGTGTTGGTACGGGCGATCCTGGACGCTGGCATCGGCAGTGGGCCCGTCAATTTCGCCGCGCCAGGTGAGACGACGTGCGGTGAGATAGCCCGCGAGCTCGGGCGCCCGACGGTCCGGGCGGGCACGCGACTATCGGGGCCCGCTTTGGGCATGCTGCTGCGGCCCGTGAGTCCACCCGCCGAGCGCAACCTCTTGCTGGGCGCACCTCTTATGGCAACCGCTCGGCTGCGCGACGTTTGGAACTTCACCCCCGCATGGAACGCAGACGAATGTGTCGACGACGTCGCGTTGGCGGTACGCGGCCGAGTCAGCGTCGGAAAGTGGTCGGTGTCGTTGCCCTGGCGGCTGACCCATGCGCAAGACATCCCCGCCGTCGACGCCCCGGCCGCCGATGGAATGGTCCCGCACCTGGCCGGCCCGCAGGGAGCCAATGGGGAGTTCGACACACCGATCGACCCGCGCTTCCCCACTTACCTTGCCACTAACTTGTCCGAAGCACTGCCGGGGCCCTTCTCACCGTCATCGGCGTCGGTGACCGTGCGTGGACTGCGCGCGGGCGGCGCGATCATCGCCGAACGGCTGCGGCCCGGCGGGTTGATCCAGCGGGAGATGGCGACACGAACCATCGGAGTTTTCGCGCACCGCCTTTATGGGGCCCTCACAACCGCGCACTTCATGGCCGAAACGGTGCCGTTCGTCAAACCCGCTGCGGTCATCCGCCAAAGTCAATTCTTCGGCCAGAGTGCCGCAGCCCTGCCGATTCACGGGGAGCAGCGTCTACCACGCGAATCCGGCTGGGCCGTGCGGCAGCTGCGCACTATCCGTAACATCGGCGTGTTCGCGGTGAACTTGGCGGGCCTGAGCGCCGGCGCAGCCAGCGACACCCGTGACTTCATCGAGGACATTTATCGCCTGGAAAAGCTTACCGCCGAAGATGTTTCGCAACTTCCTGATCGGCGATTGCTGAGTTTGATCACGCTGGCGCGCGACCATGTCATACACGGTTGGGTGCTGGCCATGGGGTCATTCATGTCGTTCGCCGCCCTCAGCGTGATCCTGCGCGGCCTGAGCGGGCGTGACACCGTGCTGCCGGTCGGGCAGCAGCTGGTCAGTGCGCAGCCACTGAATGCCGTGTACCGCCTGGTGGAAGCGGCGCAGCGCGACCCCAACGTGACGAGGATCCTCGCCCAGCCGGGCAACCACCTCGACGAGCTGTCCGCCCAGGCGCCGGAGTTCCATGCGGCGGTCGTCGCGGAGCTGAAACTCATCGGGCACCGCGGCCCCGCCGAAGTTGAGATGCGCTCGGCCAGTTACGCCGACGACCCGGAATTACTGATCCGCATGGTCGCCAAATCTCTGAACGCCCCCGCACGACCGGAGACCCACCGTCCGCCAATCCCGGTGCTGGCCCGCCCCGTCGCGCTGCTCGCCGCCCACCAGCTCCGCGATCGCGAAGTCCGTCGCGACAAAATGGTGCGCGCCATCTGGGTACTGCGCAATCTGCTCCGTGAGCAGGGGAGAAGGCTGACCGACTCCGGCGTTCTCGACATCGCCGACGACGTGTTCTACCTGTTGGTGGACGAACTCGATGCGCTGCCGGCCGACGTATCAGACCTGGTAGCACGTCGCCGCGCGGAGCAAATTCGATTGGCTGGATTCGCGCCGCCGGCAGTATTCAGCGGCAGCTGGCGGCCCGCCACCGGTCTGGCGACCGTCCTCGCCGCCGGTGAGATGCTGCACGGCGTCGGCGTTTGCGGTGGACGGGCGCGCGGCCGTGTCCGAATCGTCCGGCCGGATACCATCGACAGCCTGGAGCCGGGGGACATCCTGGTCGCCGAGGTCACCGATGTTGGCTACACCGCCGCATTCTCCTATGCGGCCGCGGTGGTGACCGAGCTGGGTGGTCCGATGTCACACGCCGCCGTTGTCGCGCGCGAGTTCGGTGTCCCGTGTGTGGTCGACGCGCATGGCGCTACCCGGCGGCTCCCGCCCGGGGCGCTCGTCGAGGTCGACGGCAGCACGGGGGAGGTCCGTGTGCTCCAACTCGCTTCCCAGGACCCGTCGTCAGTTCCGGCGACCGGCCAAAGCCGTAACGGCCAGCGATAATCAACGTCAGCGGCCGAAGCGCGCTCTGGCGCCGGCCGGTTTTCAAGTACGGTTGCGACCGACGCCCCAACACGATTCTTCGGACCTGGCACGTGTGCGCGTCATAAGTTCGCTATTTTCGGGATATGCACGAACATACCGTCCGGGCACGTACGACCACCGGCATCGTCGAAGGTTTCGTCCGCGACGGCGTGAACCGTTGGCGATCGATCCCGTACGCTCGGCCGCCGGTGGGGTTGCTGCGCTTCCGTGCACCGCAGCCGGCCCAACCTTGGCCGGGTGTGCGGCATTGCCACGGGTTCACCAACTGTGCTCCCCAGCAGCGTCGCTACACGATGCTCGGGGTCGGCAAGTACCAGGAGATGGGCGAGGACTGCCTCACGCTGAACGTCGTGTCACCTGAAGGGTCGAGCCGCGAATCGCTGCCGGTCATGGTCTTCGTGCACGGCGGCGGCTATATCTTGGGCAGCTCGGCGACCCCGCTCTACGACGGTGCAGCACTGGCTCGCCGTGGCTGCGTGTATGTATCGGTCAACTACCGTCTCGGCGCGCTCGGGTGTTTGGATCTGTCGTCGCTCTCGACGTCGGACATTCCTCTCGAGAGCAACTTGTACCTGCGGGATTTGGTGATGGCGTTGCGCTGGGTCCGCGACAATGTCGCGTCGTTCGGCGGCGACCCGGACAATGTCACAGTCTTTGGGGAAAGCGCCGGCGCGCACGCGGTTGCGGCGCTGCTGGCGGTGCCCGCGGCCGAAGGCCTGTTCGCGCAGGCGATCTCGGAAAGTCCCGCAGCGGGCATGGTACGCTCACGCGAAGTCGCAAGCGAATTCGCGCGCAGGTTCGCCGCGCTGCTCGGTGTACACCGGCAGGACGCCGCCAACGCGCTGATGCAGGCTTCATCGGCCGACTTGGTGGCGGCACAAGACCAATTGATCGACGAAGGCATGGAAAACCGCTTGGGCGCCTTTCCGATCGGTCCGGTATCCGGTGACGATTGCCTACCGCTGGATCCGGTCGAGGCGATGCGCCGTGGTGCCGCGCATCGGGTGCCGCTGATCGTGGGCACCAACGCCGATGAGGGACGGCTGTTCACCCGGTTCCTGGGCCTGTTGCCAACCACTGAGCCGATGGTCGAGGAACTGTTGGCTGATACGGATCCCGCTGCGCGGGAACGTATTACTGCCGCCTATCCGGGATATCCGAGTCAGTCGGCCTGTACCCGGCTTGGCGGCGATTTCGCCTTCGGCTCGGCCGTGTGGCAGATCGCCGAGGCCCACGGTAGCTATGCGCCGACCTACCTGTATCGATATGACTTTGCGCCACGGCTGTTGCACTGGTCGGGGCTGGGCGCAACCCACGCCACAGAGCTGCTGGCGGTTTTCGACATCTATCGCACCAAGTTCGGCGCATTGCTGACCGCTGCCGCCGATCGGTGGGCCGCGTTGCGCGTCAGCAACGAGATCCAGGGTCGCTGGCGGTCATTCAGCCGCACCGGCGTGCCGGGCGACGGTTGGCCGCGTTACACCGACATCGACCGTGCGGTCATGGTTTTCGACCGCAGATGCCGCGTCGAATTCGACCCGCATCCCGAGCGCCGGATGGCATGGGAAGGCTTCTCCTTTTCAAACCAACCATGAGACCGCACCTTGATCAGCAACACGTGCCTCCGGACGGTGGCGGGGTCGTCGAACGGCCGAGCGATCTGACTGCAGCGTGGCTGACTGGGGCAGTCGGGTCGGGAACCGTCACCGATTTCAGCGTTGAGCGCATCGGCACCGGTCAGATGAGCGAGTGTTATCGGATCCGGCTGAGCTATGACGACGGCGCCCCCACCCTTCACGGGCCGCAGTCGGTGGTCCTGAAAGTCGCGGCCACTGATCCGGTGAGTCGGCAGACGGGGCTGGCCATGGGTCTTTACGAGCGCGAAGTCCGCTTCTACCGTGAGATTGCACCGCGCATCCCCGGACCGCTGGCACGTTGCTACCACGCGGCCTTCGACGGTTCGGCCGGGGTCTTCGACGTGCTGCTTGGCGATGCCAGCCCGGCAACCGTCGGTGACGAACTGTGCGGTGCCACAGCGGAACAGGCTGAGCTCGCGGTCGTCGAGCTGGCTCGGCTGCATGGCCCGCTGCTCGGCGATACCGCGCTGGCCGGGGCGTCGTGGCTCAACCGCGATGCGCCGATCAATCAAGCGTTGATCATCCAGCTTTACGCGGGTTTCATCGACCGCTACCGCCACCAGATCCCGTCGCAGTACCGCACGGTCTGCGATCGGCTGGTGAACGGATTCGACGCCTATCTGGCCGGCGAGGCGGCCAGCGAACGCATCTACGGTCTCGTGCATGGTGATTATCGGCTGGACAACCTATTGTTTGGCATCGCCGGTGCCGACCGGCCGCTGACAGTGGTCGATTGGCAAACCGTCACGTGGGGCCCGGCAATGACTGACCTGGCCTATTTTCTGGGTTGCGCGCTTTCGGTAGACGATCGCCGCGCGCAGTATGACGCATTGCTGCAGGCCTACCACGAGACGCTCGGGCCACACGCCCCGCTGGCGCTCGCCGCTGTTTGCGATGGCGTTCGCCGACAGAGCTTCTTCGGCGTAATGATGGCCATCGTCTCGTCGATGTTGGTGGAACGCACCGAGCGCGGCGATGCGATGTTCATGACGATGTTGCAACGGCATTGCGAGCATGTCCTGGATACCGAAGCCCTGGAGATACTGCCTGCCTCGACAGCGCCGGAGCCGCTGCGCCCCGCCGGCGTCGACGAGTCCGCGCATACTCCCACCGATGAACCGCTGTGGAGCGAAAGTTGGTATGCCGACTTCGCCGATGTCACTCAGGGATTTGGCGGCTGGGTGCGGTTGGGTCGAATACCCAACCAGCGCAAGGCATGGCTGCACGCTTTGCTTTGCGGGCCGAACATCGCCACCACAGCGGTCATCGACTTCGACGTTGCGCTACCGGCTGATCCGTGGACAGTTCGAACCGACAGCTTTGACTTCACTCACGCCGTCGGCACCCCGCTGCACACGTATCAGGTTGCCCTGCGAGCCCGTGGCCGGTCCCACACCGATCCTGCGAACCTTTTGCGCGGCAAACCAGGAACACCGATCGAGGTGGCGATGGAGCTGGTATGGGTCACCGACGGCACGCCATATCGGTATCGGCTGACCACCCGCTACGAAATCCCGTGCATCGTATCGGGGACCGTCACCGTCGGCGATAACCGATACACATTCGACTCTGTGCCCGGTCAGCGCGACCATTCGTGGGGTGTGCGGGACTGGTGGAGCATGGACTGGTTGTGGAGCGCGCTGCATCTCGACGACGGCACGCACCTGCACGGCGTGGACTTACGCATACCCGGCGCACCTTCGCTCGGCATCGGCTACCTTCAGGACGCCGACGGTAACGTCGCGGAACTGCACGCAATTGCCGCTCGGGAAGCTTTTGCCGCCAACGGGTTACCCGAAGCCACGACGATCGACTTCCATCCGGCCGGCGTCACGGTGACGGCGGAGATGCAAGGCCACGCCCCGTTGCGGCTGGTGGCAGCCGACGGGCGAATCAGCCAATTCGCACGCGGATGGGCCACGGTTGCTACCGCTGACGGCCGTCGCGGCGTGGGCTGGCTGGAATGGAACCGCAACCAACCGCCGCAGTGACCGCGACCCGTCATACAAGGAGTCCAGTGATTGCGGAGAAACCACCCGCAGATCCACCGTCACCCGTCGTGGTTATGGGCGTTACCGGCTCGGGCAAATCAACCGTGGGTGCCGCACTTGCCCAACGGCTGCACGTGCCGTTCGCTGACGCCGACGCTTTCCATCCGCAAGCCAACATCAGGAAGATGTCTGCCGGTGAACCGCTGGACGATGAAGACCGCTACGGATGGCTTGACGCGGTCGGGGAGTGGCTGGCCCGCCACCGCGACGGCGGCGTGATGGCTTGTTCAGCGCTCAAACGCAAGTACCGCGACCAGTTGCGCGCACACTGTGCATCGACCGTGTTCTTGCACCTGAGTGGTTCTGTGGAATTAATCGGCGGTCGTCAGGCCGGCAGGTTGGACCACTTCATGCCGCCCGCACTGCTCAAGTCGCAGTTCGATACGCTGGAACCGCTCGAACCCGATGAGCGCGGTGTGGTGGTCGATGTTGATCAGAGTGTTGACGCCATCATCGATGCCTTCCTGGCCGCTTGCCATCGCTAGCATGGGTATATCCCCGGCACCGCCGCATTGAGGCATCTCAGCGATGTACCAGATCGTCTTTGCGCTGACGCTAATCACGCATTTCCTCTTCATTGGCTACGTCGTCGCCGGGGGATTCCTTGCCCTGCACTGGCGCCGCACGATCTGGCTGCATCTGGCAGCGGTGTTGTGGGGGGCCGCCAGCGTGGTCGGACATGTCGGGTGTCCATTGACCGGGGTGGAGCGCTGGGCGCGAAACCGGGCCGGGATGCCACCGCTGACATCCAAGGGGTTCATCGCCAACTACATCACCGGAGTGTTTTACCCGGCCGGCTGGATGATTGCCGTGCATGTTGTCGTAGCAGCGATCATCGCAGCGTCATGGACCATCTATGTCTGGCGCGGCCGCCGTCGAGAAGATGTCGCAGTGCCCGCCGACAATCGCCGGATCAGCGCCAACGGCTAGCTTTGACCCGTCCGCGCGCGGCCAGTTCGCTGCTCCGTGCCCGGGCGATGTCGGCCAGGTCGGTGCCGCGTTCGCGAGCAGTTTCGGCGAAATCGCCGCCCCGTTCGCGAGCGGTTTCTGCCAGCTCGGCGGCGAGCTCGGCGCTGCGCTCCCGGGCTCTTTCACCAAGTTCGGCGCTGCGTTCTCGGGCTCTTTCACCAAGTTCGGCACCGCGTTCTCGGGCTATCTCTCCGAATTCAGCGCCGCGTTCGCGGGCGATGTCGGCGAATTCGCTACCGCGTTCACGGGCTCTTTCACCCAGCTCGGCGCCGCGTTCACGCGCAGTTTCGGCGAATTCGCTGCCGCGTTCACGGACAGTTTCAGCGAGCTGAGCCCGGCGCTTACGCGCACGTTTGCGTGCGGCTTCCACCAGCGGTGCGCTTCGTTCGGCAGCGGTGCTGGCCAATTCACCGCCGCGCTTGCGTGCGGCCTCGACCAGCGGCCCGCTCTTCTCTGCCGCCGTACTCGCCAGTTCCCGGCTGCGCTCGGCGCCCACCTGAAGGCCGTGCTCGATTCGTTCACCAAGCTCGGAGTCGAGGAGCGTTCCCTCGGAGCCACCGCCCGGCAACGCCGCGGACACCGCGTCTGACAGCCGCTCTGCGGCACGTCGCCCGCGCCAGCCCAGTGACGGCTTACCTGCGGTGTCAGCGGACGCGATGATCAGTCCGCCCAATAAACTCAGGTCGGTCAGGAAATCGCGTCGTTTCTGCGCTTTGCGCTGCGGATCGGTCTCGCTCCAAAACATATGCCCACCAAGGCTGCCCGGCACCACCGTGAGCGCCAGCACCGCAGAAGCGACCCGGGGCACTTTACCCGTGGCGAGTAGGAGACCACCGGAGACCTGGACGGCCGCGTTAATGCGCGCGAACGTCTCGACGTCGTTCGGAATGTTGGTGCCGACCGGATCCGGCAACTGGCGCAGACTCTCCATAGCCGGTTGCGCGGATTCCGCGGCAACCTTGGGATTTCGCAATGTCTCTACACCTTGGCCGATGAATACCGCTGACAACAGGGGCCGAGCAATTCTGCGGATCAACATGGGCGGGGGGTTCCCTCGTTAGTCGGTGTGCAAACCGTCGGAGCCTGTCGGTTCGTACGCCGTCGAGCGGTCTGCGATGCGAACCGCAAGCGGCAACACGATCCACAAACCAACGAGGCCGGTCAACGCGCAGGTCCCGGCGATTACCGCGGCGGTGAGACCGGCCACGGTGTCGAAGATGATCACGGTCACACCGGCGAGCGCCAAGCCGAGCAAACCCAGACCAGCGATGGCGAAGCGGTGAGCGGCCGAAACTAGTGGGAGCAACTTACGCTGCCGAAAAAGCAATCGATGCATTCCCACCGGCGCGATCAAAAACACGGTCGAGGCTACCGAGCAGGCCACCGTCGAAAGATAGACGGCGCGCATCGTTGCGTTCAGAACGTCGAATCGCTGCTGAAACGGCAACACCAGCAAAAACCCGGTAAGAAATTGGACGCCGGTCTGAACCACACGCAGTTCCTGCAACAGGCTGGCCCAATTGCGGTCCAGTCGTTGGATCTCAGTTTCTGACCGCGCGGCAGTATCCCAGCTTTGGTCGCGTTCCGGGTGGTCAACGTCCATGTTGCTGAATCATGCCAGCTCACCCCTCCGGAGTGGTCCTCACGTCAACAGCAACCGGGCCGATGTCTCCAGGCGATCGGCGATCTGCGCGTACGAGGCGTATCCCATGCCCGCGCGCACCAACGCTCC
>JAFAQO010000618.1 GCA_019246375.1 Mycobacterium sp.
CCAGGTTCTTGAAACTCACCAGCCCGTCGGCGCAGGCCCACAACGCGGCTGCCGCGCCAACAAACGACAACGCCGACATGGCCAGCCCCACCAACGCCCACCACCAGTTCGCGGTCCGCAGTGCGGAAAAGAACGCCGGCACGGTGCTGATGAACGGATAGGCGACGTAGACAAGCGCAACGAGCAGTACCAGCTGAACGACCTGGCCGCGGGTGAACCGGGTGATCGTTTCGGTTGGGATCTGATCGGCACCGGTTTGGCGCATCACCTCCGCACGACTATCGGCGATGATGGTCCCGGCGTCGGCTACTGACCGACGGATTCCTTTCGGCACAGCGGATTTGGTGAGTCTGCGCGACGCGGTCAGTACGGTGTCTTTGCCGAACACGTCGATCGCCGCGCCCACCGCGGACTTCGCGTCGTAGAGGGCCGACGTCGTCACCAGCATTTGGGCGAGGTCTGAGTGAAGCTGGATGTCGGTGGCGCCGTATTCGGCGCTGCCGAAACCGCCGAACAGCACGGCGCCGTCGTCGACCGTGATTTCCCGGCTGCGCAGGTCGCCGTGGCAGATCTGGTGATCGTGCAGGCTGCGCAGCGCTTCCCACACTCGTGCAACCGGCGTCGTCGTTGCGCACACGTTCATCGGAATTCCGCGAATGGGCTTGTGCGCGTAGAGCAACCATCCCCGGTCGAGTACGGCGACGGCGATCACCGACGTGTTGGACACGCCCAGGTCGCTGATGGCGATGGCCATCAGGGCGCGATACTCGACGGTGCGGCGCAGGGAGGTCTGTAAGGGTGCGGTTTCGATATTGCGCAGCCTGATCTTTGGC
This sequence comes from Mycobacterium sp., assembly GCA_019246375.1. Lineage (GTDB taxonomy): Bacteria > Actinomycetota > Actinomycetes > Mycobacteriales > Mycobacteriaceae > Mycobacterium. The sequence goes on from JAFAQO010000618.1 coordinate 834, forward strand.
CAGAGCTGGCGCAGCACGCCACCGCCGCGTTGGTGGGGGCCGTACAACTCGATGACCGCCGACGCGTTTGGGTCCTCGGAGGCCGCCGACAGCACCAGCGGCCCACGGCCGGCCGGCCGGACCACCGTCAGTGCGGACACGGCGAACCCACGTTTGGCCAATGCGCGGACCGCGCCGTCCAGGGGCACCTCGAGAGCCGGAGTCCCGACGACGAGGACCACTAACGCGCCGACGAACCACCCCACCGCCAGCCCCAGCAACGCGCGGGCCGGCACCACGGCGCTGACCACGAGATGGATCGGCACGAAGGCCAGCAGCAGCGTCCACCACCAGCGTCGCCAGCGCGCGGGCAGCCAGGGGCCCGACACGGTGAGCACCGCGGCGAGCATCGCGATCCACCGCGGGTCGTCGAGAAACTGGGAGAGCGTCGTGCGAAGCCGCCCGGAGAGGTCGAAGTGCCATCGGGGTGCTGCGATGCGCTTGCCGCTGACCGACAGCGCGAGAACAGCGATGAGGCCCGCGGCCGCGTATGCGCCTAGCAGCTTCCATTGCCGGCCAACGATCAGGCTCATCAAGATCACGAACGGCAGCGCCAGAATCACGACGCCGTACAGCAGGTAGACCAGATCGGATTGGCTGGGGGAGAGCACCCCGACGATCTGCGAGACGGACTTCTCGAGTGCGACCCACTGCCCGCGGGTGACCAGGGAGCTTGTGATCACGATCGCGAGCAATGCCGTCGCCAACGCCAGCCGAAGGATGTCGTTGGTCCGCCGGATCAATGGTTGCAGCAAGCTGCCGGAAACGGGGATGTCGCGCCCGTCGACTTGCATGGTTCAACGATCCGTCGGATCGGCTCTGGTGTGCCAGCGACTCGCCGAAAACCTCACCGGATACCGATGTGCGCATCACCTGCGCGCCGCGCTGACGGCACAACCCGTAGAGAGCTGGCTCGCGTAAGGTCGGAAAGGCGTGTGTCGACGGGGAGGAAGTGAGCGTGGTCAGAACAGAGAACGACAGCTGGGAGATCACCGAGAGTGTGGGTGCGACGGCGCTGGGCGTGGCCTCAGCGCGCGCTGCAGAAACCCGAAGTGAGAATCCTCTGATCCGCGATCCGTTCGCGCAAATTTTCCTCGACGCCGTCGGCGACGGGGTATGGAACTGGCACTCCGCTCCGCAGCTGCCCGCCGAGCTCATTGCGGCCGAACCCGAGTTGCCGCTGCAGATGCAGTCGATGGTCAGCTATATGGCTTCGCGGACAGCCTTCTTCGACCAGTTCTTTCTCGACGCCACTCGTGCGGGGATTCGCCAGGCGGTGATCCTGGCGGCCGGCTTGGATTCGCGCTCGTGGCGGCTGCCGTGGCCGGACGGCACCACGGTCTACGAACTCGACCAGCCCAGGGTGTTGGAGTTCAAAATATCGACGTTGGCCGAGCACGGGGCCGAGCCTGCGTGCAACCGGGTTGCTGTGCCGGTGGACCTTCGTCAGGACTGGCCGAAGGCGTTGCAGCAGGCGGGTTTTGACGCTAGTGCGCCCAGCGTCTGGTCGGCGGAGGGGCTGATGCCGTATTTGCCGGCCGCCGCCCAAGAGCTGCTGTTCGACCGTGTTCATGGGCTCACCGTCGCCGGCAGCCGGGTCGCCGTGGAGGCTTTGGGGCCAAAGTTTCTCGATCCCGACTATCGCGCGAAACGTCGTGAGCGGATGGACCGAATTCGTGAGTTGATGGCCCAAGTGGACCCGCAGCGTGACATCCCCAGCACCGACGAGCTGTGGTACTTCGAGGAGCGCGAAGACGTCGGTGACTGGTTCCGTCGCCACGGCTGGGACGTCAAGGTGACGCCGTCCGACGAGCTGATGGCCGGCTACGGCCGCAGTGCCCCCAAAGAGGTCGAGGACGAAGTCCCGGGCAACTTGTTCGTGGCCGCGCAGCGAGCGGGGACATAGCCAACTCCTGCGGCTGACCTGTCTCGTATCGTCGGTGTAGTGCTGATCGGGTTGCTGCTGGCTTTGGGCTGCTCGGTGTGTTACGGCACGGCGACGGTGTTGCAGGCGGTGGCGACGCGATCGGTTGAAGCCGGCAGCGGCTCGGGTGTCGACGCTGTGTTGCTCGTGCGCGCCGTCCGGCAGTGGCGCTATCTCGCCGGCTTAGGCCTTGACGGCCTCGGCTTTCTGTTACAGGTGGCGGCGCTGCGTTTGGTACCGATCTACGTCGTCGCTGCGGCGATAGCCGCCTCTCTCGCCGTCACCGCCGTCGTGGCCGCATGGGTGCTGTCGGCGCACCTGTCACCGGTGGAGTGGACGGCGGTGGGTGTGGTCTGCGCGAGCCTCGCGATGCTCGGGCTTGCTGCCGGACCGGAGGGCTCTCGGCACGGCCCGGCCGGACTGGGGTGGGCACTGTTGGGTGTGGTCGCCGCAATCTTTATCGCCGGTGCGGCCGCCGGCCGGTTGGACGACCGCTCGCGGGCTCTCGTCCTGGGCTCAGGCGCCGGTATCGGCTTCGGTGTCGTCGAGGTCGGCGTGCGCCTGGTCGATTCGATCGATCCCACCAAAGCCGCTTTTTACACCAACCCCGGCCTGTACGCGGTGATCGCCGGCGGAGCGGCTGGGTTTCTGTTGCTGACGTCGGCGCTGAGCCGCGGATCGGTGACCACCGCCGTCGCCGGAATGGTCGTGGGGGAAACGGTCGGTCCTGCGCTCGTCGGGGTGGTGTGGCTCGGCGACCGTACCCGGGAGGGCCTCGGCTGGCTGGTCGTCGTCGGCTTCGCCATAGCAGTCCTCGGAACGCTGGTACTGGCGCGATTCGGCGAAGCGCCGAATCCCGAGCCCGGTTGATCGGCAACTCTGATGGAGCACGCGAACACCGCGCGACCCGTCCGCGATCTGGTCGTGGACTTTTACCGCGTCTCCGGTGTGGTCCTCATTGTGCTGGGGCATTGGCTGGCCGGGTGCGTGACCTATCGCGATGGATACTTCGGTCGGCAGAACCCGCTCGTCGACCTGCCTTGGACACAATGGCTGACTTGGCCTTTCCAGGCGGTTCCGGTGTTCTTCCTGGTGGCCGGCTATGCCGGCGCAGTGTCTTGGACGCATCGGTGCGACGCCGACGCTATGCCGCGTCAGGCCTGGCTTCGACATCGGCTGGCCCGAGTACTCGGACCGACAGCGGTGTACGTCGGGCTGATGTCGGCAGTTGTGGTGGTTCTTAGCTTCTGCGGGGTCGCGCGTTCCGTGCTGGACTACGGCGGTTGGGCGGTCGCGATGCACTTGTGGTTTCTTGCCGTCTACGTTCTGGTGGTGTCGCTGACGCCCATTGCTATTGCAGCACAACGCCGTTGGGGTCTGTTGGTGCCGGCGGCGCTGGCAGTCGCGGTCGCGGTGGTCGACGCCGTCTCGGTGCACGGTTACGTGCCCTACGTCGGCTGGCTGAACTATTTGCTGTGCTGGGGGGCGCTTTACCAACTCGGGATCGCTTGGCGCGGCGGGTTGTTAGCCGGCCGCAGACCGGTCCTGCTCGCTGTCGGGTCGGCAGTCGCGCTGGCATTGCTGATCTGGCTGACACGCTATCCGGTCAGCATGATCGACGTTCCCGGCCAAACGGTGGAAAATTCGTCGCCGCCTTCGGTGGCAATGCTGGCATTCGCATGTGCACAGGCCGGAGTGGCGATGACGCTCGCCCCCGCCCTCAACCGCGTGCTAAGCCCCGGGCTGGTGCGGCGCGTGCTGCACACCGCCAATAGCAATGTGATGGCGCTTTACCTGTGGCACATGGTGCCGGTAGTGATCGTGGCGATCGCCGGCTACCCGGCCGGACTGTTGCCGCAACCGGTCGAAGGGACGGCTGAGTGGTGGTTGGCCCGCCTGGAGTGGGTGGTCATCCTCGGCCTTGTCACAGCGGTTGAGATGGCGGTGTTGTGGTGGCTGCGGGGCTTTTTCGCGGCCCCGCTGCCCGTGCTCGGTATGCCACTCGCGAATCGCTCGGCCGAACCGGTCATGTTGGCCGGTGTCGCAATGGCGGCGTATGGTCTGGGTTTCTTCGCCTATATGGGCTTTGCTCCGGCGGGCCGCTTTCCGTGGGTTATCGGGCTGGTATTCGCCGTCGGGGTGGTGATGGTGGCGTTTCCGCAGCGGCCGGCCGGCGATCGACTCGCGGATGACGCGCTCCGGATGGAATAGCTTGTGTGTAGCGACAGGAAGAGACAGCTATGCGGGCACGAAGGGCCATCGCCGTGCTGGCAGTGGCGGCGGTTGTCTGCCTGATGCTGATCGGCGCTCCGGTCGCGGGGCACGGTGAGGACACGGCCTTCGTCACTAATCCGGTTGAGCACGTCACAACGCTCATCGGCACAGGGACAGGCGGCGAGGAGGCGGGGGAGATCGACAACTTCCCCGGCGCCGCCGTGCCGTTCGGCATGGTGCAGTACTCGCCGGACACCACCGACACCTACGCCGGCTACGACCACGACAACGAGCGCTCCACCGGATTCAGCATGACCCATGCCTCGGTGGGCTGCAACGCATTCGGTGACATCCCGATGCTGCCGACCACCGCCCCGATCGGCTCGCAGCCTTGGTACGCCTGGGAGAAGATCGCCCACGACGGCACCGAGGCGGGCTCGCCCGGCTACTATACGGTGCGGTTCCCTGATACCGGGGTGACCGCGGAACTGACCGCCACTACCCGCACCGGCGTCGGCCGGTTCAAATACCCCGACAACGGTCAACCCGCCCTGTTCCACGTGCGCCCGGGCGGGTCGCTAGCGGGCAACTCCGCCGCCACTATCCATATCGGCGAGGACAACACCACGATCACCGGATCGGCGACCAGCGGCGGATTCTGCGGCAAGGACAACACCTACACCGTGTATTTCGCGATGAAGTTCAGCCGGCCGTTCACCTCCTACGGCACCTGGGACGGCGACTCCGTTTCGGCCGGCGTCCGCAGCGCGGATTCGAGTCGCGGCGGGGGATACGTCGAGTTCCCCGCCGGCTCGGTGCTCGAGGTGCGGACCGCGCTCTCCTACGTCAGTGTCGACGGAGCGCGAGCGAACCTCACCGCCGAGGGCAAAGCGAGCTTCGACGACGTCCGCGCTGCCGCATCGACCGAATGGAACGCGGTGCTGTCGCGCATCGCGGTGGCCGGCACCAATAGCCGTGACGTGGAGACCTTTTACACCTCCCTGTACCGGTCATTCCTGCACCCCAACACTTTTAATGACGCGGACGGACGCTACATCGGATTCGACGACAACGTCCACACCGTGGCCAGGGGGCACACCCAGTACGCCAACTTCTCCGACTGGGATACCTACCGCTGCCTTGCCGCCCTGCAGGCGCTGCTGTTTCCCGAGCGAGCCAGCGACATGGCCCAATCGCTGCTGAACGACGCCGCGCAGAGCGGATCGTTTCCGCGCTGGGCACTGGCGAATTCGGCGACCGGCGAGATGACCGGAGACAACGTGGTACCGCTCATCGTCAACCTCTACACATACGGCGCGAAGGAGTTTGAGCTCAAACCGGCTCTGTACTACATGCTGAAGGCGGCGACCGACGGCGGTGCCGGGCGGGGCGGCTACATAGAGCGGCCGGGCATCGCCACCTACCTGGAGCACGGCTACGCGCCGCAGACCGAGGAGTTCAGCGGCGATCATGGGAGCGACGGCGCCTCGATCACGCTGGAGTGGTCGGTCGACGACTTCGCTATCTCTCGATTCGCCGCCTCGCTGGGCGACACCACGATTGCCGCCGAATTCCAGAATAGGGCGCAGTATTGGCAGAACCTGTTCAATCCGGCTACCGGTTACATCTCGCCGCGCAGCGCCGACGGTGCTTTCCTCGGCGGCCCCGAGTTCGGGGACTTCGGCCAGGACGGGTTCGACGAGGGCAACGCCGAGCAGTACCTCTGGTTGGTGCCGCAAAACAGCGCCGGCCTGGTGAGCGCCCTCGGCGGCCGGCAGGCGGCGGCCGAGCGACTCGACCGCTTCACCGCGGAGCTCAACGCGGGCCCCAACCAGCCGTATCTGTGGATCGGTAATGAACCGGGCTTTGGGGTGCCGTGGCTGTACAACTACGTCGGTCAACCGTGGAAGACCCAGCAGACGGTCGACCGGGTGCGCAGGGAACTGTTCGGTCCCACGCCCGGCGGCGAGCCGGGCAACGATGACCTCGGCGCGATGTCCAGCTGGTACGTCTGGGCCGCCCTTGGCCTGTACCCGATCACACCGGGGACCGGGACTCTCACCGTGACCACACCGCTCTTCGACCGCGCCGAGATCGCGCTTCCCGCAGGCAAATTCATCAGCATTTCCGCCCCAGGCGCATCCAACGGCTCCAAGTACATTAACGGCCTGAGCGTCGACGGCCACCCCACCGATCAGACGTTTCTTCCGGAGTCGGTCATCCGCGCCGGCGGCGACCTCACGTTCTCGCTCTCTCTCGTCCCCAACATGGTCTGGGGCACCGCCGAATCCTCTGCGCCGCCATCGTTCGGTGCAGGCAGCTCGGCCCCT
>JAFAQO010000620.1 GCA_019246375.1 Mycobacterium sp.
GCCGACGACTACGTGACCAAGCCGTACTCGGCGCGTGAGTTGATCGCCCGTATCCGCGCGGTGCTGCGCCGGGGCGGGGAAGACGACTCGGAAGTCACCGACGGCGTCCTGGAGTCCGGACCGGTACGAATGGACGTCGAACGGCACGTCGTTTCAGTGAACGGCAAACCAATTACTTTGCCGCTCAAGGAATTCGACCTGCTGGAATACCTGATGCGCAACAGCGGGCGGGTGTTGACCCGCGGACAGCTGATCGATCGGGTGTGGGGGGCGGACTACGTCGGTGACACCAAGACCCTCGACGTGCATGTCAAGCGGCTACGGTCGAAGATCGAAGTCGACCCCGCCAACCCGGTACACCTGGTTACGGTGCGGGGCCTGGGTTACAAGCTCGAGGGTTAGCCCAGGACCAGCGCGGCATACCGGAATGCGCCGCGGCGCTACTCGGCTGCTCGCGTCGCCGGATGCACTGCGACGAGCCCTAAGGCGCCGCGCCGCTTGCACATCGCCGCCAACTCGGCGTAGGCCTTATCGCCGAGCAACTCGGTGAGTTCGGCAGCGAGAGTCTGCCATACCTGCTTGGTGCCGACGTGGGTCGCCGGGTCGCCGGTGCAGTACCAGTGCAGATCGGCACCGCCTTCGCCCCAGCCGCGGCGGTCGTATTCGGTAACCGTGGTTTTGAGTATTTCAGTGCCGTCGGGGCGGGTGACCCATTCCTGGCTGCGCCGGATCGGCAACTGCCAGCAGACGTCCGGCTTCATGGTCAACGGCGCAACGCCGAGCTTGAGCGCTTTAATGTGCAACGCGCAACCGGCGCCGCCGGCAAACCCGGGGCGGTTCAAGAAGATGCACGCACCCCGGTGCTTGCGGGTGCGCCACGCTTCTTCGTTATCGTGTTCGTCGAGTTCCAGATACCCCTTGGGGCCCAAGCCTTTTTCCCGAAACTGCCAGTCCTTGGCGGTCAGCCGGGACACCGCGTCGTCCAGCCGGGCGCGGTCGTCGTCGTCGGACAAAAAAGCACCGTGTGAGCAACAACCGTCATCAGGACGGCCGGCCACCGTGCCCTGACAGGCCGGCGTGCCGAACATGCACGTCCAGCGCGACAGCAGCCAGGTGAGGTCAGCGGCGATCAGGTGCTCGGGGTTGTCGGGGTCGTAGAACTCTACCCATTCGCGGGCGAAGTCCAATTCAACCTCGCCCGGGTGCTCGGAGTGCGAGGGTGCCACAGGTCCCCACGGTAGACGAAATTTCTCTTGACCGGCTTAACCATTAGGTTGTGTTTCGTGCGGTTAGGTGTGCTCGACGTGGGCAGTAACACGGTCAATCTGCTGGTGGTCGATGCTCGTCGCGGCGGACATCCGACGCCGATGAGTTCGACCAAGGCGACGCTGCGGCTTGCCGAGACCATCGACAACTCCAACAAAATCACCCGCAAAGGCGCCGACAAGCTGATCTCGACGATCGACGAGTTCGCCAAGATCGCGGTCAGCTCGGGCTGCACCGAACTGATGGCCTTCGCCACCTCCGCGGTCCGCGACGCCAAGAACTCCGAGGACGTGCTGTCGCGGGTTCGCGCCGAAACCGGTGTCAATCTGCAGGTGCTGCGCGGTGTGGATGAGTCCCGGCTGACCTTCCTGGCGGTGCGACGCTGGTACGGGTGGAGTGCGGGGCGAATCATCAACCTCGACATCGGCGGCGGCTCACTGGAGTTGTCCAGTGGCGTCGACGAGGAACCCGAGGTCGCGTTGTCGCTGCCGCTGGGCGCCGGGCGACTCACCCGGGAGTGGCTGCCCGACGATCCGCCCGGCCGCCGGCGCGTGGCGATGCTGCGCGACTGGCTCGACACCGAGTTGGCCGATGCCAGTGCGACTGTGTTGAAGGCGGGCAGTCCCGACCTCGCCGTAGCAAGCTCGAAGACGTTTCGTTCTCTGGCGCGGCTTACCGGCGCCGCGCCGTCGGCCGCCGGGCCGCGGGTCAAAAGGACGCTGACCTCCAACGGCCTCAGACAACTCATAGCATTCATCTCTAGGATGACGACCGCTGACCGTGCAGAACTGGAAGGAGTAAGCGCCGAGCGGGCACCACAGATTGTGGCGGGAGCTCTGGTGGCGGAGGCAAGTATGCGTGCGCTATCGATAGAAACGGTGGACATCTGTCCGTGGGCGCTGCGGGAAGGGCTCATTCTGCGGAAGCTCGACAGCGAAGCCGACGGAACCGCCCTCGTAGAGAGTTCTGTGCGGGATGCTGGAAGCCAAGTAGTTGATCGGACTGTGGTTGACCGATCGAGAGGCGACAGACGATGACCGGACCGCGACCCAACACCGACGGGCCGGGGACCCGGCCGATCTCAGTCGCCGAATTGCTGGCGAAGAACGGCACGATCGGTGCCCCGCCGATCACCGGACATCGCCGCCACCGCCGCGGCAAAAGCGACACCGTGACGGTCGCCGAGCTGACCGGCGAGATTCCTGTTGTCGGCGACGAGGATCACCCACCAGAGCCTGACCGTCCTGCAACATCCGAGCAGCGCCCCGATGGCGCCGCCCAGGTGGCCGAACCAGTTCTTGACGACGCTGAAGAAGACGGCAGCAAGACGCCGCATTGGTCGGAACCGGAACCGCGATCCGATGCCGAGGGGATGCGACCCGACCCGCTCGACGAATACGCCGACACCCCGGTCGACGTGATGGACACCGACGTGCGAGAAGCCGAGTCGGCGACCGAGGACTCTGCATACGTGCAGTCGTACCTAGGGGCCGCGTCGCCGGACGAGAGCGCTGAAGCAGAGTCAGAGGCGCCCGCGGAAGCCGAAGAGGTAGAGGAGGAGTACCTCAACTTCGACGAGCATCCCGAGCGAGACGTCGACGCATCCTACGCGTCGTCGAGCAGAGCCGAGATGCTGCTGCACGGCGGTCTGGTGGTCGTACAGTCGATTCTGGCCGTCGCGTTCGGCGCCGGTCTGTTCATCGCCTTCGACCAGCTCTGGCAATGGAACAACATCGTGGCGCTGGTGTTGGCGGTGTTGGTCATCCTCGGCCTGGTGGCGGGCGTGCAGGTGGTCCGCAAAACCGTAGACCCGGCCAGTACCTTGATTGCGGTTGCGGTGGGAGCGCTGATCGCCTTCGGGCCGTTGGCGCTGCTGCAGTCGGGCTAGAAGCCCACAAGACACTAGTGCGCCCAGCGATCAAGGTCGGTCTGTCGACGGCCTCGGTCTACCCGTTGAGGACCGAGGCCGCTTTCGAGTATGCGGCCAACCTCGGTTACGACGGTGTCGAGCTGATGGTGTGGGGAGAATCCGTCAGCCAGGACATCGATGCCGTCGAAAAAATGTCAGGCCGCTATGGCGTGCCGGTGCTGTCGGTGCACGCGCCCTGCCTGCTGATCTCGCAGCGGGTGTGGGGACCCAACCCGATTCCTAAGCTGGAACGCACCGTGCGAGCCGCCGAGCAGCTCGGCGCCCCAACCGTAGTCGTGCACCCGCCGTTTCGCTGGCAACGCCGCTACGCCGAGGGGTTCAAGGAACAGGTCGCCGAGCTGGAAGCATCCAGCGACGTGCTGGTGGCCGTGGAGAACATGTTTCCCTTCCGGGCCGACCGCCTGTTCAGGGCTGGGCAGTCGATCGAACGGATGCGCAGACGCGGCGGCGGCCCGGGCCCGGCGATCTCGGCGTTCGCCCCTTCCTACGATCCGGTCGACGGCGACCACGCCCACTACACGCTGGACCTGTCGCACACGGCGACGGCGGGCAGCGACGCGCTGGAAATGGCGCGACGGATGGGTTCGGGCCTGGTGCACCTGCACCTGTGCGACGGCAACGGACTGCCGATCGACGAGCACCTGGTGCCGGGGCGCGGCGCTCAGCCCACCGTCGAGGTGTGCGAGATGCTGGCCGGCGGCAGCTTCGCCGGCCACGTCATTTTGGAGGTGTCCACGTCGAGCGCGCGTTCAGCCTATGAGCGCGAAACCATGTTGGCCGAGTCGTTGCAGTTCGCGCGGACCCATCTGCTGCGCTGACGTCGAAGGAAGCTGATGTCGCCCCTATTCACCACCGCGATGGCGCTACGCGAGGTCGACGGCACCGGGTCGCCGAACGGCCAGGTGTTCGGTCCTGTGTATGACGGCCACCTGAACCAGCATTGGACCATCGGACCCAAGGTGCATGGCGGCGCGATGCTGGCGTTATGCGCCAACGCTGCCCGAACGGCCCACGGCGGACCCGTCGAACCCGTCGCGGTGTCAGGCAACTTCTTGTGGGCGCCCGATCCCGGTCCGATGCGGTTGCTGACCTCGATCCGCAAGCGTGGCCGCCGAATCAGCGTGGTCGACGTCGAACTCAACCAGGGCGAGCGCACCGCGGTGCACGCTGTCGTCACCCTCGGCGAACCGGAGCAACCAGGCCGGCCGCCGCTGCTGTCGGCTAACCCAGTCGTGGACCTGATGGCACCGGAACCGCCGTCCGATGTTGCCCCCATCGGCCCGGGCCACGCCATGGCCGGCCTGGTGCACCTTGCCGAAGGCTGCGACGTGCGGCCGGTGGTGTCGACGCTGCAGCCCACCGACGGGCGGCCACCGCTGATCCAGATGTGGGTACGGCCGCGCGGCGTGGCGCCGGACGCTTTGTTCGCGCTGATGTGCGGC
>JAFAQO010000222.1 GCA_019246375.1 Mycobacterium sp.
CAGGGAGTATCGGAGGGCGTTGAGGCAGCGCCACCGGAAGGAAGCGGGGGCCTTTGCTGGCGTTCCGGTGCCCGGCCGGTTGCGTTTGGTCACTGGCGAGGCTTCTACCAGCACAAATGCGGCGCCGACTAGCGAGCAAACGTTTGCGGGCTTGGTGGAGTCGGCTGTGGCTACCGAGATTGGCGCCCTTGGCGACCACAACCGTCCTGGCTTGGCGGCAACCGCACTGGCGCACCCGTGGTCCTAAAGAAATTGAAATAACCGACGTGCACCGAGGTTAGGCACGAGGCCAACAAGGGTATTGCGAGGATAGCCACGGGCACGCACCACCCCCAGTGTTAACCGCGTGCCCGTGGCCCCTCTGGTCTACCCAGTTAGCGGGCGTCTCACACTACCCGGCAGTAAGATCCGGGCGATCTGTCATCGTCTTCAGTGTGGTTTGTCCATCGGTGACGGCACCGACTGGCGTCATCCTGTCGGGGATGTCGTAGGTGGAGAACCGCAACATCTTCATCCGAAATTCCATGTGTCGCTTTTCCCTAAGTACCTGGCTGAGTAGCTAGGAACACACCACGGGGTGTGGCTGCGGCGTTAACGCCCCCCGTTAGCTCCCTATCCGCGCCACACCGTGGTCTTCAAAAGATACAGCGATGACCGGCGTGACTACCCCAGTTGTCAGATCGTGCGGGGTTGCTGCCGGTGCCCGCAGCGGTCGTCCTACCGGCGAGTCATGCCCGCAGTCGGCGAGCTGGTCTGCTGCACCGATGGCGCGTGGATGACGCGGCCACCGCAGCGCTGCCGACGCGGCCACCAGCTCGCGCCCGGTCGCGTGCCCGCGGTCACCAACCGTGCTCATTCCGAGGCGGACACACCAGCTGGACATGCCCGTGCGGCGCAACCGCTTACGCGCCGCCGATCGGCCCCGGCTGTCGCGCTGGATGGTGCCGCCCACCGTGCGGTAAGCAGCGGCCAATGCCGGCCCGTGGTCACCCCACCGCGTCGGTCGCGGCTCGCGACACCCCACAGGGCCTGGCGAAGTTGGCAACCCACCCGATCAACACTGAATCCCTACAACCCAGTCTCTACAGTTTCAGGGGATTGCCCATGCATACGTAGCGAAGTGGTGGGCGACGGGTGTGGCTTTGATCCTTCGCGCAATGTTTAAGCGCGGGGTCATGTGGTATGCGAAAAGCATGACAGCGAAATTCGACTTCATGACACCGCTGGTTGTGGCCGGAGCTGTTGCGACAGCGATCGCTGCAGCACCAGCGGCTGCGGCTGATGCCAGTGCGGTTGGCCCCGCGACAGTCACCACAGCGACAAACCATTTTGCCCCCACCGACGACCCCAATGACCCTGGCGGCGGTCCGGGCGACCCCGGCGGCGGTGGCGGCGTTCCCGGAGGCCCGACCGGCGGTGGCGGACCTGGCGGTGGTGGTGGCGTCATACCTGGAGGTCCGATCGGCAGCGGCGGACCCGGCGGCGGTGGTGGTTGTATTCCGGGCGTGGGTTGCGGCGGGTGGCCGTGATCCAGCATTGCCGTTGAGATTGCGCACCTACTGCAGCAGCGGCGGCAACCATTTCCTGCGAGCTGCATTCAGCGTCAGCGCGTGCCCGCCGCGGAAACCTGGCGATCGTTCGGGAGATGTCCGACAAGGCCGCGGCTGATGGTCGACTACGACTTCTGGGCTGCGCTCGCGGCGGAACGTAAGGCGGGTTGTGATGCGCTACGGAACAGGCCCGGTCGTGGAGAGATGGACGGGGGCGTCATTTGGGCCAGGTAAGTAACCCTCGCCGATGGGTGGTCACTTACGACGCTCCAACGGCACCACCACGCTCGCCTCCGGAGGATTCTGACGTTCTTTGTATGCCGACTCCAGAGTGGCTGGAACCGCTTCTAGGTCACGGTATACGCCCATTAGTTGCTCCAGGATCTTGATTCGGTGCTGACTCGCCTCGTCCACCGCCCGCCGGGCCTTCTCACGATAATGATCAGCCTCCTGCTTTGCGTCGGCGAGGAGCTGCTCACGCTCCTGCTGTGCGCCCTGCCACGCCGCATCGATCGCTGATTGCGTTTCAGCGCGCATCCTGGCCAGTTCGGCGCCGAGCTTTTTCTTGGTTTCCTCGTAGTCGGCTTCTAGGACTTTTCGCTGCGCGGCCATGTCCGCCAAATGCTCTTTGTGCTTTCGCTGCGCGGCCTCGGCCTCGGCCTCGGCTGCCGCGATCAGCGCCTCTGCCTCTTCCCGCGCCTCGGCCTGCATCTCGGAAACCTCGTCGGCCGCACGTCGCAGGATCTTTGCCATCCGATGTTGAATCGCGCGGGCCGAGGGTGAGGTGTCCGTGAGGACGGCGACCTCCTCTCGCAGCGCGGCTACTTCATCGCCGGATTCGTTCAGCCGACCCCTTAGGTTCTCGATATCGTCGAGCAGCAACTGCTGCTTGCTGATCAACACCTCGATGTAGGCATCAACCGCGCTCGGATCGTAACCCCTGAACATGCGAGAGAACGTCTTTGCGGGTTCGGTTATCACTGCAATTCCCCTTCTGGAACGCCCGGTACACCCGGTGAGACCCCACCTTAGGCCGCCGTGTCGTCACCGGCCCGGCCGCTGTGCGCGAGGCGCTCATCGAGCAACTCGTCCATCGGTTGCGGTGGTCGGCATCGGGCCGCCTTGTCGTAAATCGTACGGGCACCGCAGGGGCCGAGGTCGTGCGCCTTACCAGAAGAAGACGTCGCGGCCCATCCCGGTCGTGGTGTTGACGCCCCACCAAAAGTAGACGAGCTGTAGAACAGCGCCCGATAGTAGAACCGACGGCAGTGCGGCGGTTTATTCTGCTCTAGCGCGTGGTGAAGCTCTTAGGCCTTCACCGCACAGCGCAGATGGGCTGGAGCGGCTATGAAACGCTGGACGGAAAACCCGTGGCAGCGGTTCGGGCTGCCTGCGCGCGTTGGTTGGCTCGTCGTTGCAGGATACAGCGTCGCGGCGGTGCTGGTCATAGCGTCGTTTTTCTGGGGGTGGCACGGCGCCTACGCGACTC
>JAFAQO010000569.1 GCA_019246375.1 Mycobacterium sp.
AACTGCTCGCGATCGCCGACGGACTGCTGCCGACCGTGCGCGCGCACTTCGACTTTCCCGCAATGCATCTCGGACTCGAGGCGATCTGGCTGATGCTCGGCGCGGCGAACAAATACTTCTCAGCGCAACAACCGTGGGTACTACGCAAGAGCGAGTCAGAGACCGACCAGATCCGGTTCCGCACCGTGCTGTACACCACGCTGGAGGCGGTGCGCATCGCGGCGCTGTTGGTTCAGCCCGTCATGCCGGAGTCGGCAGGCAAACTGCTCGACCTGCTGGGCCAGCCTGCTGACCAGCGGACGTTCAGCGCGCTGGGAACCCGGCTGTCCCACGGCACGGTGCTTCCGCCTCCGACCGGAGTGTTCCCGCGTTACCAGGAGTGAAGTCGAGTGAGCGGAACGAACGCAGTGAGTGACGGGAACGAGACGAACCATCCAACCAGTGAAGTCGAGTGAGCGGAACGAACGCAGTGAGTGACGGGAACGAGACGAACCATCCAACCCAGTGACGTCGGTCACGCCTTGTCACATCCGCCGGGCCGGCGGTGTCTCAAGGGCACAAGCCCCCTGAGAACCCGCGAGACACTAGGAGCCCGCAATGACCGAGCAACGCCCCCACGTCGTCGTCATCGGTGGCGGATACGCCGGGACAATGGCCGCCAACCACCTGCGGCTGCGCGCCGAGGTGGACATCACCGTGGTGAACCCGCGCCCGATGTTCGTCGAACGAATCCGCCTGCACCAATTCGTCGCCGGCACCGGTACCACGACCGTCGACTACGGCAGCCTGCTGGGCGAGGACATCCAGCTGGTCGTCGACACCGCCGATCGGATCGACACCGTTGACCGCAGGATCGAGCTGACCTCCGGCGCGGTGCTGGGTTTCGACTACCTCATCTACGCCGTAGGCAGCACCGGCGTGACACCGTCGACGGTGCCTGGCGCTGCCGAATTCGCCTACCCGATCGCCGAATTCGAACGCGCCGCGCTGCTTCGCGATGCGCTCGACGAGCTGCATCCCGACGCCCCGACCACCGTGGTCGGCGCCGGGCTGACCGGCATTGAGGCGGCCTCCGAGCTCGCCGAGCAGGGCCGCCGCGTGACCCTCATCTGCGGCGGCCTGCTGGGAGCGTCGCTCAGCGGGCCGGGTCGGCGATCGGTGGCCAGGTGGCTGTCGAGCCTTGGTGTCGACGTCCTGGAGACCGCCGTCGTCGCCGAGGTGCGGCCCGACGCGGTAGTGCTCACAGACAGCGCCGTCGTGCCCAGCGCGGTGACGGTGTGGACCGCCGGATTCGGAGTGCCAGACCTAGCCGCTCGCAGCGGACTTCGCACCGACGCACTGGGCCGGCTACTTACCGACGAAACACTGACGAGCGTCGATAATCCCCGCATCGTGGCGGCGGGAGATGCCGCCGCGCCGTCGGGCCAGCCGCTGCGGATGAGCTGTCAGGCCGCGGTCCCGCTCGGCGCCCAGGCTGCCAACACCGTGCTCAGCCGTATCGCCGGCACGGCCCCGGCGGCAGTCAACCAGGCGTTCGTCGGACAATGCATCAGCCTGGGCCGCCGGCATGGCACCATCCAGTTCGCCCGCACCGACGACACTCCGGTCAACGCGATCGTCGGCGGCAGGGTCGCCGCGACGATCAAAGAAGCGATTTGTAAAGCCACGGTGTGGGCCATCCGCCGCGAAGCCGCCAAACCCGGCTCGTACCGTTGGCTCAAGGGCGGCAAGCGTCCGTCATATCAGCCGATAGACCACCGAGCGATGGTCCGATGACACCCGACGAACACGCCGAAAGATTCGCCCTGTTGCGGCCGTTGCTGTTCACGATCGCCTACGAAATTCTCGGCTCGGCAACGGAATCCGATGACGTGCTGCAGGACAGCTATTTACGGTGGGCTCAGGTCGACTTGTCGACTGTGCGTGACACGAAGTCCTATCTCGCTCAGCTGGTCACGCGCCAGGCGCTCAACGCGCTACGGGCCGACGCCCGTCGCCGGGAGGACTACGTCGGGCCCTGGCTGCCGGAGCCGCTGCTGCTCGACGAGCACGACCCGTCGGCCGACGTCGTCCTGGCCGAGTCGGTGTCGATGGCGATGCTGGTGCTGCTGGAGACGCTTAGCCCCGACGAACGCGCGGTATTCGTCCTGCGAGAGGTATTCGGATTCGACTACGGCGAGATCGCCGGGGCGGTCGGTAAATCGGCGGCGACCGTACGCCAAGTCGCACACCGGGCGCGGGAACACGTCCACGCCCGACGGCGCCGATTCGCGCCGGTCGACCCGGCGCAAAACGCCCGCATCACCGCGGAGTTTCTGAGCGCGGCGGCAGACGGCGATCTGCAGACCGTGATGTCGATGCTGGCGCCTGATGTGGTGTGGACTGCCGACGGCGGCGGGAAGGCCAGCGCGGCCCGCCGGCCGGTGGTCGGCGCGGAGAAAGTCGCGGCCGCTGTGATCGGAATCGTGCGCATAGGTAAGCGCATACCCAACGCGCGGGTCGAACTGGTGGTCTGCAACTCCGCGCCCGCTGTGCTGGTGTACCGCGCCGACCGGCTTGAGGGAGTCTTCACGGTCGAAATTGTCGACGGCAAGATCACCAACTTCTACGCGATACGCAACCCCGACAAGCTGGCGGCCGCAGCGACCGCACGCGAGATCAGCCGCGCCTGAGCTATCTGAGCGACGCTTGCGGAGCGAAAATTCACTATCTGTCAAGCTGGAACGGTGCGAATCGACCGGCTCGGCGACCTTGGCGAGGCACCGCAGGTGCTGCGCGCCATCGGTGACGCCACCAGCCGGCTCGGTCTGCCACCGCCCGCCGCGCTGACCGGCGACTGGTTCGGCGCGCAAGCGGTCATCGCACCGAGCGTGCTGGTGCGATCCGTCGATGCTGCCGACGTGTTCGCCGTGCGGCCCGGCCGGGATGCGAGCGCAGTGGGCGGCGGCTGGATCGGCTACCTGTCCTATCCCGACGCGGGCGCCGACCGCCGGCCGGGCCGGATCCCGGAAGCCGCCGGCGGCTGGACCGACTGTGTGCTGCGCCGCGACCGCGCCGGCCAATGGTGGTACGAGAGTCTTTCCGGCGCGCGGATGCCGGACTGGCTGGCCGACGCGGTGGCCACACCGGCGCCGGCGCGGACCTGCCGGATCGATTGGGATGCTGCCGATCGCGAGGCCCACCGCGCCGGGGTGCTGGCCTGCCTCGAGGCGATCACGGCCGGTGAGGTCTACCAAGCGTGCGTCTGCACGCAATTCAGCGGAACTGTCGACGGGGCGCCGCTGGATTTCTTCGTCGACAGCGTCGCATGCACCGCCCCGGCGCGGGCCGCCTACATCGCGGGCAGCTGGGGCGCCGTGGCGTCGCTGTCGCCGGAGCTGTTTTTGCGCCGCCGCGGCGACGTCGTCACGTCAAGCCCGATCAAGGGCACCCTGCCGTTGGACGCCCGTCCCTCGGCGCTGCGGGCCTCGGTCAAGGACGTTGCGGAGAA
>JAFAQO010000578.1 GCA_019246375.1 Mycobacterium sp.
GGGCCCGGGCCCGCCGATGTCACGATGCTTGCCACGTTCAGCTTCTGTGCCTGGGCAAACGACCATTCGTTGTAGGTGACCGATCCTTCGGTGTGCTTGATAGCCGCCGACGTTCCATCATTGCCCTTGGCGCCCTCACCGATACCGCCGTTGAACGACTTGCCGGTGCCCTTGCCCCACGCGCCGTCGGAAGCGGCATCAAGGTATTTCTGGAAGTTATCCGTGGTCCCGGATTCGTCGCTGCGGAATACAACATGAATCGGTGTTGCGGGCAGGTTGGTGTTTCCGTTGAGTGCCTTGATCGCCGGATCGTTCCAGGTTGTGATGGCACCATTGAAAACTTTGGCCGCGGTGGGCCCGTCCAGGTTCAGCGAACTCACGCCGCTGAGGTTGTAGGTCACTGCGATCGGGCCGAACACCACGGGCAGGTTCCACGCCGGTGAGCCGCAACGCTGCTGCGCTCTGCCATACTCATCGGTGCTCAACGGTACGTCGGAGCCACCGAAATCGGTTTGTCTACCCAGGAATTCGTTGACTCCGGCGCCAGAACCGTTGGCGGTGTAGTTCAAATCCTGACCTGGACACGCCTGTTGGAACGCGTTGATAAAGCGGGTCATCGCATTGGCCTGTGCTGTCGACCCGCTGGCCTTCAACGTCTTCTTCCCGCCGCAAGTCACGTTCGCCGACGACGAACCGGACGTCGCATTGCCTCCGGCCGCGCTGTTGTCGCTACCACACGCCGACAACAGCAGTGCACCGGTGGCAAAAACGCTCAGCGCAGCGCCAAATCGGTTGAAATTCAAAATAGCTCCTTCGAACGGTAGTGGCCCGACTGCTCGCGGCCAACACCGTATGACTCACAGTGAATACACAGCTTTGGCCACGGCGAACGTATCATGAACGGTCCCAATCTACGAGGGGTGGTGCCTGCCCGACAGCAAATGTTCAGCTCGCGGTTAAGTCAATCACTTGACTTAACTACGCACGACCGGGCGTTTACGCCGGCGGCTCAATCAGCACCGTGATCGTCTTTCCAACCGCGGCCAACGAGCGCTTGTCACGTGTGGAGAGGGCAATGACGAAGGCACCCTGAATCAGCGCGAGGACCCCATCGGCCAAATCCTCGGCACGCCGATCGTGGCGAACATCTCCTTTGGATTGGCCCTCGCGCAGCAGCTGGACAAGACCGGCTTTCCACGCATGGAGCTGATGGCCGACTTGCTCGCGGAACAGCTCGGACGTGGCGGCGACTTCGGTCGAGAACTTGCCGGCCAAACATGCTCGCTGATAGCCGGACTTGACAAAGATCTGCGACATTTCCTTGAAGTAGCCGGCCAGCTTCTCCGGCGTTGTCAAACTTTCCTTACTCGCCCACTTGCGAAACAGGTCGACCTGAAACTGCATGTAGCGGTCAAGGACCGCTTGGCCGAACATGTCCTTGGAACCGAAGTGGTGATAAAACGATCCCTTGGGCACCCCGGCAGAGGCCAGTATTGCGTCCACCGTAGTGCCATGGAAACCCTGCTCATAAAACAGTTTCATGCCGTGACGAAGCAGACGTTCCCTGTGCGGCAGGGTGTCTGCTTCTTGCGTACTCATAGATGGCAACCTTCAAAAGCCGAATGTGGTATTGAATTTGAGTATAGGTCTCTCCGGAAGGCGGTAATGCCGCGTAGCGCGTCTTGACGATCCAGTCTAGACGACCTAGTCTAATGCCTGATCACTCTAGCCGGAAGGGCAAGTGCATGACGGCACTTAAGACCGAAACCAGCGATCACGTCGCCATCGTCACCATGTCCAATCCGCCGGCGAATCTGTTCGACCGCGAACTGATGACCGGTCTGCTGGAAGCGGTTCGCGGCGCCGAAGCCGGCCGTGTGCGCGCAATGGTGCTGCGCAGCGACGGCGCTGTGTTCTCCGGCGGTGCCGATGTGGCGATGTTCAGGGGCACTTCTCCTGCGGAAGCCCGTGCGATGTTCGTCGAGGGCTTCCAGCTCATCGACGCGATCGAGCAGGCATCGTTTCCCGTCATCGCGGCGGTGCACGGGTTGTGTCTGGCCGCCGGCCTGGAGGTCGCGCTGGCCTGCGACCTGATCATCGCTGCGGAAGGCACACAGTTCGCGCAAGTTGAAGCAAAGATTGGAGCGGCCACGTTCCTCGGCGGCGCATACCGGATCGCCCAACGGGCCGGCACAGCACGGGCTTTCGAAATCACATTTGGCGGCGATTATTTCGATGCCGCGACGTTCGAGCGCTGGAACATCATCAACCGGGTAGTCCCCGCGGACCAACTGGACGCCAAGGCGGTCCAGTGGGCCCGCAAGCTCGCCACTGGTCCCACCGCCGCCCACGCCGTCACCAAGAAGCTGGTTCACCACGCGACCGACAAGGGAGTGCGCGACACCGACCGCTATCTGCTTGACGCCGCGACCCCGCTGTTCGCCACCAACGACATGCAGCACGCCGTTGACCTTCTGCTCACACACGGCGCGCGGAAGTTCATGACGGATCACGGTCAATTGATCGCTTTCGAAGGCCGCTGATGAGAACGGGGTGCTCAGGTACCGATCCCGGATTAGGAAACGGGTAGTCGTGGAATGGACCGGCGCACGATATGCGGACAAACCGACGGTTCAAGTGCGGACGTGGATTGCTGCACCGCCAACGTGCGTGTGGCAGTTGGTGTCTGACATTGAGCTCATGCCCAGCATGAGTGAGGAGCTACAAGCCGTCGAATGGCTCGACGGTGCCAGCGGGCCGGCAGTCGGCGCCAGGTTCGTCGGGCGAAGCAGGCACGGCGCGCTGGGCGAGTGGGCGACCACCTCCCAGGTGATCGAGTGCGAACCGCCACGGGTGTTTGCCTGGGCTGTCGAGAATCCCGAAAACCCAACAGCGATATGGCGTTTTCGCTTAGAGCCGCGCGATGGCGGAACAGAGTTGTCGGAATGGATGCAAATGGGACCAGGGCGCTCGGGGTTGTCGCTGGCGATTGATCACATGCCCGAGAAGGAGCAGAAGATCGTGTTCGTGCGCATGCGCGAATTCGAACGCAACATGACTGCCACCCTCGAGCAGATAAAGAAGTTGGCGGAAGGGTGATGCGCACCGCCACCACGATTGAGGCCTCGAGCTTCAGGAATTCGCGGGAGCAACGGGACTTCGTCGTCGAAGCCGAGAAGTTGGGCTTGGACGTCTGCTGGGTGGCCGAAGCGTGGGGCTCCGACGCGCCGTCCGCGGTGGGCTACTATGCCGCCTGCACCGAGCGCATGCTGCTCGGGTCGGGAATCATGCAGGTGGGAACTCGGACCCCGGTCGCGGTCGCGCAGGCGGCGATCACACTGTCGAACCTGTCCGCGGGACGGTTCCTGCTCGGGCTGGGCGCCTCTGGCCCTCAGGTCATCGAGGGGCTGCACGGCGTCGCGTTCGCACGCCCGCTGGCGCGATTGCGTGAGACCGTCGAGATTGTCCGCCAAGTGATCCGTGGCGGCAAAATTTCCTACTGCGGTTCGCAGTTCCAGATTCCGCACCCGGGCAGCGAAGCAGTGCCGATGCGGCTGTCGATGCGCGCTGAGCATGAGATCCCGATCTACTTGGCGACACTATCGCCGAGCATGCTGCGGCTGACCGGTGAGATCGCCGACGGCTGGCTTGGCACCAGTTTTGTGCCCGAAGGCGCAGCCGAGGCGTACTTTTCGCACTTGGACGAGGGATTGGCCCACAGCGGACGCACCCGCGCAGACCTCGATGTCTGCCAGGGGGCTGAGGTAGCTTTCGCCCAAGATGAGGACGCGTTGCAGGCAATGCTCGACAGCCGCAAAATGAGCCTCGCGTTCAGCCTCGGCGGCATGGGATCGGCGTCGACCAACTTCTACAACCAGGCCTACAGCCGACAGGGGTGGGCCGAGGTCGCCGCCGAGGTGCGCGCACGATGGCAGGCCGGAGATCGTGACGGCGCAGCCGCGTTGGTGACCGACGAGATGGTGTTGAGCACCACGCTGATCGGTACTAAATCCGGCGTCCGGCAACGCTTGCGAACTTGGCGCGACGCGGGTGTCAGCACTGTCCGGCTTTACCCCGCCGGCCAGACCCTTGACGACCGCTTGTCCACGCTCGCCCAGGCAATCGACCTCGTTCATGAAGTCAGCGGCTCGCCATGAATAAGCGCCAGACCGGCCCAGGGCGAGACCGCACAGCGCCGAAAGGAATCCTGTGACCGGTGAATGGCAGCCCACGGCGTGCATCTTGTGCGAATGCAACTGCGGCATCGTCGTACAGCTGGAAGACCGCACGCTTGCCCGCATCCGCGGAGACAAGGCGCACCCAGCGTCGCAGGGCTACACCTGCAACAAGGCGCTGCGCCTGAATCATTACCAGAACAATCCCAACCGCCTCACGTCTCCGATGCGGCGACGCAGCGATGGCAGCTACGAGGAAATCGACTGGGACACCGCAATCACCGAGATCGCTTCCGGCTTCAAGCAGATCAGCCAAAGGTACGGCGGAGACAAAATCTTCTACTACGGCGGCGGCGGCCAAGGTAACCATCTCGGCGGGGCCTACAGCGGTGCCTTCCTCAAGGCGATCGGCTCGCGCTACCGGTCTAACGCGTTGGCTCAGGAGAAAACCGGGGAGCACTGGGTCGACAAGCATCTGTACGGCGGCCACACCAGAGGGGAATTCGAACACGCTGAAGTGTCGGTGTTTGTGGGCAAGAACCCATGGATGTCGCAGAGCTTCCCGCGCGCCCGGGTGGTCCTCAACGACATCGCCAAAGACATTCGCCGCTCGATGATCGTCATCGATCCGGTGCTCACCGAAACCGCGAAGATGGCCGACTTTCACCTACGGGTGCGGCCCGGGGCTGACGCGTGGTGTCTGGCGTCGATGGCCGCGGTGCTTGTGCAGGAAAGCCTATGCAACGAAGCGTTTCTCGCCGAGCACGTCAATGGTGTCGACGCGGTGCGCGACATTCTTCGCGACATTCCCGTCCGGGATTTCGCAGCGCGGTGCGGAGTCGACGAGGAACTGTTGCGGGCTGCGGTACGGCGGATCGCGAGCGCTGACAGCGTCGCGGTGTTCGAGGACCTCGGTGTCCAACAGGGACCCAACAGCACGCTCTGCTCGTACCTGAACAAGCTGCTGTGGATACTCACCGGCAGCTTCGCTAAGCGGGGTGGCCAGCATCTGCATTCAACGCTGGCACCGCTGTTCGGTACCTGGACCGGTCGTACGCCGGTTACCGGGGCCCCGGTGATCGGCGGCCTGGTGCCGGCCAATGTTGTGCCTGAAGAGATCTTGACCGACCATCCTGACCGCATCCGCGCGATGATCGTCGAAAGCAGCAATCCCGCCCACTCCGTCGGCGATTCCGCTGCCTGCCGGGTGGCATTCGAATCCCTGGAGCTGTTGGTTGTCGTCGATGTCGCCATGACGGAAACGGCTCGGCTGGCACACTACATTCTTCCTGCGGCAAGCCAATTCGAGAAGCCGGAAGCCACATTCTTCAACCTCGAGTTTCCGCACAACACTTTTCAGCTACGGCGACCACTACTCGAGCCACTCGCCGGCACTTTGCCCGAGCCGGAGATCTGGGCCCGGCTGGTGCGCGCCCTAGGCGTTGTCGACGACGCCGATCTGCAACCCCTTCGAGACGCCGCCGGGCGGGGCCGACAGGCATACGCACAGGTGTTCTTCGAGGCCATCAGCGGCAACCCGATGCTGGGCAAGCTGGTCCCGTTCGTCCTGTATGACACCTTGGGGCCGACCCTGCCCGACGGCCTCGCCGGCGCTGCGGCGCTGTGGGGACTTGCCCAGAAGACTGCGATGGCCTACCCGGATGCGGTTCGCCGGGCCGGCCACGCCGACGGCGACGCGTTGTTCGACGCGATCCTGAACAACCGCTCAGGAGTGACGTTTACGGTGCACGAGTACGAAGATGACTTCGAGCTGATCAGCCATGCGGATCACAAGATCGCGCTGAACATGCCCGAGATGCTCGGCGAAGTACGGCGGCTACTCGATGCTCGGCCGGCGCTCACCAGCCCAGAGTTTCCGATCGTGCTCTCGGCGGGTGAGCGCCGTGCCTACACTGCCAACGACATCTTCCGCGACCCGTCGTGGCGCAAGCGTGATGTCGACGGGGCGCTTCGGGTCAGCATCGAGGACGCCCAGGCGCTCAAATTGATCGATGGCGGCCGCGCCAGGATCACGACCGTCGCCGGCAGTGCGGAGGCGACCGTCGAAATCAGCGAGGCAATGCTTCCCGGCCATGCATCATTGCCAAACGGTTTCGGCCTTGATTTCCCCGGAGCTGACGGCGAGACGCGAGTCCCTGGCGTTGCCCCCAACGCCCTGACCTCCACCGACTGGCGCGACCCCTACGCGGGCACGCCGTGGCACAAGCACGTTCCCGCCCGAATCGAACCCGCTTCCTGACCGTTTTAAATCAATCGCTTGACTTAACGGTGCCAAACCGGTTAACTGATCGGGTGACCACCGCCAGCAGGGTTACGCGCGCCGAACGTTCCACTCCGACCCGGGAAGCGATCCTGGCCGCAGCCGAACGGCTGTTCGCCGAGCACGGGGTGTTCGCCGTTTCCAATCGGCAGGTCAGCGAGGCCGCCGGCCAGGGCAACAATGCCGCGGTCGGCTACCACTTCGGCACCAAAACCGATTTGGTACGCGCGATCGAACAGAAGCATCGGACGCCGATCGACCAATTGCGGGAAAAGATGGTGGCCGAGATGGGAAACAGCACCGACATGCCGGATTGGGTCGCCTGCCTGGTGTGTCCCCTGACCGAGCACCTTGCGGCGCTCGGCAACCCCACGTGGTATGCGCGGTTTGCCGCGCAGGTAATGGCCGACCCGGCCTATCACCACATCGTGGTCAAAGATGCGCTGAGTTCACCATCACTAGTTCAGGTCATCGACGGAATCAATCGATGCCTTCCCCAGCTGCCGGCCGAGGTACGGGCCGAGCGCAACGTGATGGCTCGCAACCTGCTGATGCACACCTGCGCTGACCGGGAGCGTGCACTTGCCGCAGGCACGTCGGTGACCGGTTGGCAGGCCGCCGGATCCGGTCTCATCGATGCGATCGTGGGACTGTGGCTGGCTCCCGTCACGGCATATTCGGGAAAGAAGTCCTAGATGAAAGTCAGAGTCGATCAAGATGTTTGTGCCTCTTCGGGAAACTGCGTGATGCAGGCGCCCGCGGTGTTCGACCAACGCGAAGAGGACGGTGTTGTCATCCTGCTCAACGACGACCCGCCGGCCGAGCTCGCGGAGGCCACGCGTAAGGCCGCCGCATTATGCCCCGCACTGGCCATCCACATCGAGGAGTGAGGAGTGTCCGACACCTTGACCGGTCCGGCGACCCAAGCGGCCGAACACATACCCGAATACCCGATGGCTAGGTCGGCGGGCTGCCCGTTCGCCCCGCCGCCGGAAGTACTTGCGTTCGGTGAGTCCAAACCGCTTGCCAGAGTCCAAATTTGGGACGGCAGCACACCCTGGCTCGTCACCGGCTACGGGGAAGTTCGGACGCTGTTTTCCGATCCGCGGGTCAGTGTCGACGACCGGCGCCGCGGATTTCCACATTGGAATGAAGGCATGCAGGCGACCGTGAATAAGCGCCCGAGGTCGGTCTTCACTTCGGATGCCGAAGAGCACACGCGATTTCGGCGGATGTTGTCTCGTCCGTTCACCTTCAAGCGGGTGGAAGGTTTGCGGCCCGTCATCCAGCAGATCACCGACGAGCACATCGACGCCATGTTGGCCGGACCGCAGCCGGCCGATGTCGTCTCCGCGCTGGCCCTTCCAATTCCTTCGCTGGTGATCAGCCAGCTGCTGGGTGTGCCGTACGAGGATGCAGAGTTCTTCCAGCACCACGCTACTGTCGGGCTGGCCCGGTATGCGACCGGCGAGGACACCGCCAAGGGTGCGGCCGGGCTCGCCAAGTACCTGGCGGAGTTGGTCGAGGCCAAGATGGAAAACCCCGCCGAGGATGCCGTCTCAGATTTGGCGGAACGAGTCAAGGCCGGCGAGCTCAGCGTCCGCGAAGCCGCCCAACTGGGCACCGGGCTGCTCATCGCCGGACACGAGACCACCGCCAACATGATCGGCCTCGGCGTGCTCGCCTTGCTGCAACATCCCGAGCAGTTGGCCGTGATCCGCGATGCCGAGGATCCCAAGGTTGTCGCCAACGCGGTCGAGGAGTTGCTGCGCTACCTCAGCATCATCCAGAATGGCCAGCGCAGAGTCGCGATCGAGGACATCGAAATCGCCGGTGAGCTGATCAGGGCCGGCGATGGCATCATCATCGACTTGGCGCCGGCCAATTGGGATGCCAAGGCCTTCCCCGAACCGGAACGGCTGTACCTGCATCGCTCGGGTGCCGGTCAGAATGTGGCGTTCGGCTATGGCCGGCACCAATGCGTCGGCCAACAGCTTGCCCGCGCCGAGCTGCAGATCGTCTACCACACATTGTTCCGTCGAGTCCCCACGCTGAAGCTGGCCGTACCGATCGAGAACATCCCGTTCAAACATGACCGCCTCGCTTACGGCGTCTATGAACTACCGGTGACCTGGTGAACCCGGCCACCGAGGGATCCAAGATGACTAACCTCGAACTGCCGGCCCGATTGGAAGGTCAATGATGTCCACTTCGACGAGCACCGTTTCGCTCTATCCGCCCGAAGGGTACGGCGCCCCCAAAGATCGCCGTGGGCATGCTGATGTCAGCTGCGTCGGCCTGCCGGAACGCACGGTGGTATTTTCTGCGGACAACCACATTTCGCTGGCCGAGGACATCTTCTACGAGCGCTTCCCGGACGACCTGAAGGACAAGGCACCGCGCATCTGGTATGAGGACGGCGCCTATCAAGTCGGGCGCAAGGGACAGTCGTTCCTGCCGGGTGACTTCAGTGCCGTGCTGATGCAGTATGACGACCTGCCGGGGGCCGGTAGCACCAACATCGAGGCACGGATCCAGGAGTTGCGGGAGGACGGCGTCGATAAGGAGCTGGCATTTCCCAACGCCATCCTCGCGCTATTCCACTACCCCGACAAAAAACTTCGCGAGCTTGCGTTTCGCATCTACAACGAGTACATCGCCGAGCTGCAAGAGCGTTCGGGTGGTCATTTCTACGGTGCGGGACTGATCAACTGGTGGGATCCCCAGGGCACCCGCCGCACGCTATCCGAGCTGAAGTCCTTGGGGCTCAAGACATTCCTGCTGCCATTGAATCCCGGCAAAGATGACGAGGGCAATCCCATCGACTATGCGAGTACCACCATGGGTCCGGTTTGGGACGAGATCGAAGACGCGGGCATGCCCATCGCCCACCACATCGGCGAAACCCCGCCGAAGAGCCCTTGCGAATTCAACAGCGTGGTCGTCGGCATGATGATCAACATCGATGGGTTCCGCGAGGTGTTTTCCAAGTACATCTTCGCCGGCATTCTCGATCGGCACCCGAGACTGCGGATCGGCTGGTTCGAGGGCGGAATCGCCTGGGTACCATGGGCTTTGCAGGATGCAGAGCACCTGGTGGCGTCTTATCGGCACATGTTCAATCGGCCCCTCGAGCACGAGGTGCGCTACTACTGGGACAACCACATGAGCGCGTCGTTCATGGTCGACCCGCTGGGGCTGCAGTTGATCGACCGGATCGGCATCGACAAGGTGATGTGGTCGAGCGACTATCCGCACAACGAAAGTACCTACGGTTATTCGGAGAAATCACTGGCCGCGGTGGTGGATGCGGTCGGTCCGGCGGCTGCCGCGCGGATCGTGAATGGCAACATCACCGAATTCCTCGGTCTCTGAGGCTGCTTGATGGCAACATTCGTGCAGACGCCGCCGTCTGCACTCGAGATTCCCGACAAACCGGACCTGTCCCGAATGCGGTCGGAGACCGGTGCGCGGCTTCGGGCGTCGATGGCCGACTGTGGTGTCGAGGCGTTGATCCTGCTGGGAAACAGCAACGTGGTCTACGCGACCGGGGTGAGCTGGCCGCTGGGCGACGCCGGGCTGTCCTACGTCGAGCGTCCGGTCGCCGTGGTCCTCGTCGACGACCCCTGGCCGCATCTCTTCCTGCCGTTCCGTGAAGGTGCCGCATTAGAAACGGGGCTACCGGCCGACCATCTTCACGGCCCGGTCTATCTGGAGTTCGACGAGGGAGTGGAGAACTTCGCGCGCTCAGTCACCGACCTGATTCCCGCGCGAGCGGCCGTCGCGGTAGACGAACTCACCGGGGCGATGCGGCGTGCACATCAGCGGCTGTTCGGTAGCCGCCGCCCCGCCGATGCCGCCCAAGTGATTGCTGCCGCCAAGGTCATCAAGACTCCCGACGAGCTGTCCTGCATTCGGACAGCATGCCGAATCACCGACCAGGCCATGGTCGATGTACAGGCGTCGTTGAGACCCGGTATTCGCCAAATCGATCTGTCCGCCGGGTTCATGCGCCGGGCATTCGAGTTGGGTGCGATGGCGAGCATGCTGGAACCGATCTGGCAGGTGATGCCCAAACGCAAGGCCGACGGCGTCTGGACCACGCACGGCGATTTGGCTTTACCGCTGTTGACCACTGAGCGCGAACTGGTTGCGGGCGACGTGTTGTGGACCGACGTCAGCATCACCTACGCAGGCTATTGCTCGGACTTCGGCCGCACTTGGCTGGTAGGGCAAGAGCCGACACCGCGCCAGCAGGCGCAGTTTCGGCAGTGGCGGGACATTACGAGTGCGGTCCTCGACGTGACCCGACCCGGTGCCACCGCCGCCGAACTGGGCAGAGCGGCGACAAGGGCCAACGGTGGCAGCAGGCCGTGGCTGCCACACTTCTATCTGGGACACGGCATCGGCGTGAATGCTGCCGAAACACCAATGATCGGCACCGATCTGGGTGACGAGTTCGACGAGAACTTCGTGTTCGAACCCGGGATGGTGGTGGTCCTGGAGCCGGTGGTGTGGGAGGACGGCACTGGCGGCTATCGCAGCGAAGAGATCATCGTCATCACCGAGGAGGGCTGGATGCCGTTGACCAACTACCCCTATGACCCGTATGGCGAGCGCTGACGACGATGCAGAGCGAAGCGATGAGGAGGAGTAGCGCCGGTGGCAACTGAGGTCCTGCCCGACGATCGCGCTCTCCGCTCGGAGCGGCGGGCCCGTGCGCTGGCCCAGATGGAGGCGCACGATCTCGACGTGCTCGTGCTTGGCCGGCAAGCCAACGTGCGCTACGTCGCCGGAGCCCCGCAGCTGTGGGTGGCCGGCACCCGGCCGTTCGCACCGACCTGCGTCGTCATTCGGGAATCCGGAGCAATCCACTTGCTCAGCACCTGGGATGAGGGCGTGCCCGACGACATCCCCCACGAGCGGCTCTACGGGATCGCGTGGAATCCGATGAACACCATCTCGGTGCTGCGCGACATCGACGGCGCAGCTACCGCGAAACGTGTTGGCACCGACGCACTGTCACCGGCCTTCGCCCAGCTGCTGCCGGTCGCCTTTCCCAACGCCGAGCTAGTCGACGGCGAGCTGGCCATGCGGGCCGCCCGGCGCGTCAAGACAGCCCAAGAGATGGCCGCGCTCAGCGAAGCCATCCGGGTCGCCGAAACCGGCTTGGCGGCGGCGGTGGCTGAATTGCGGCCCGGCGTCACGGAAAACGCCTTAGCGGGCGTACTGCTGGAAGCCGTGGCGGCCGGCGGGGTGAGCACCCCATCGACTCAAGACGTCGCGTGGGTCACCTCGCGGGACCACCCGTGGCGACGCGCCAGCGTCGACGGGCGGGTCCAGCCCGGCGATTTGGTGGCCTTCTCGGCCGGCGTGCTCGCCGGTGGTTACACCGGCGAGGTCGGTCGGACCTGGCCAGTCGGGGAATCCGATGGTGCCGCCGATCTGTACGCCCGGTGGGACACGTTGTGGCGCAAGCTTTACGACGCGTGCCAGCCGGGAGCGATGGCCAGTGACCTGCTCGCGGTATACGAAGCGGCGGGGGAGCCGCTGCCGCCGATGCCGGTGGCGCGTGGTCTGGGTATGGGGTTCGACCCACCTCTCGTCGCGGCGCACCTCCCGCAGACGGCGGCCGAGGAACGACTGGAGCCACGAATGGTGCTGGCGGTGACAGGCTACGTGTGGGAAGCGGGCGTTGGCGCCGTGTTCGGCCGGGAGGCGGTTCTGATCACCGACGAGGGCCCGGAGCTGCTCACGTCCAGTCCGTCGGTGAGCAAAGCGGTTGGTGTATCGAACGGCGGATAGCGACCGGCCCTCGCCAGAGCAGATCACCCCGCCGCAAGAAAGGCGAACACAGGATGAGGTTCGGTAGTCCGCTCGCCCGCGGGGCGCTCGACGGGATCGCCAGATTCGCCGACGAGTACGTCCAGAAAACCGCTCCGACCGGTTAGGCGGGGCGGGTGGCAATCGGGCCTTCCGATATTGAGTTG
>JAFAQO010000239.1 GCA_019246375.1 Mycobacterium sp.
TCACCGCTGACAATGATGTGGAGGTGCACGCTCTCATCCGGACGCCGGGAAAGCCTGCCCTTGGTCGAGTCCTCCAACACTTCACCGAAGTAGGCGCGCACTGTGCCGACGCCGTCGCTGGGAATACTGGCCGGTCTCTAGTCGGCCGACAACCGGTCGAATGTCGTCCCGCATCCAGTCACGCCGGACGGAGTCGATGTCATGTTGTCGACAGTTACACCACGGCTTGTCGTCCGACTTAAGCACCCACTTCTGCTGATACTGCTCTCTACCTGCACTATAAAGCGACTCGCCGACCCCTGCGGGACTTGTGCCACCGCAGCGCCCAATGCCGCCAAAAGCCACCCGATGATGGGGAGACTACCGCACGTCACCCAGTGTCTGCCCGCCTAAGCAAACCCGCACGCCGTGGAGGACAAAGCTGTCAGGGCTGTTCGGGAGCAATCCCCAAAAGTGAATGTGGTTGTCGCATAACACCTTTCCGTTGCAACAAGCGCGTCCTGGCGCATGGCGTGCTCAGTTGTCAAGGCTCGGGCCAAGGTTGAACCGCATGCGACGGTCGGCATGTTGTGCTGGACAGAAAGGCTGAATTTTATTGGTAAGGGCGCTAACGATGTTGGCCGATTAACAAAGATTTAATCGGATCGCGTTTCGCCGACGAATGCGATTGATGCCATCTCAAGCCCGGAACAGCTGTCACGTCTCGAACCGATAACCCATGCCCGCCTCGGTCAGCAGGTGGTTCGGCCGCGACGGGTCGTCCTCAAGCTTTCGTCGCAGCTGGGCAAGAAAGACACGCAGATAGTGGGTTTCCTTCGCATACTTGGGTCCCCACACCTCTTTGAGTAGTTCCTCGCGCCCGACCAGCTTGCCGCGGTTGCGTACCAGCATTTCCAGCATTCCCCACTCAGTGGGTGTCAGGTGGACCTCGCGGCCGTTCTTGATTACCTTTTTGGCCGACAGGTCGACGGTGAACGACTTGGTTTCCACCACTGGATCGTCCGCGCCGGTGGTCGTGGCTGCTCGCCGCACCGCGGCACGGAGCCGTGCCAGCAATTCGTCCATCCCGAATGGCTTCGTCATGTAATCGTCGGCGCCTGCGTCGAGTGCTCCCACCTTGTCAGCGGAATCGGTGCGTGCCGACAGCACGATCACCGGCGCTGTTGTCCATCCGCGCAGGCCGGTGAGCACCTGGATGCCGGATATGTCGGGCAGGCCTAGATCGAGAATCACCACGTCAGGACGGTGTTCGGCGGCGACATGCAGCGCTGCCGCACCGGTTGCGGCAGTGGTCACGTCATAGCCTCGCACCGATAGGTTGATCCGCAGCGCACGCAGGATGTGCGGCTCGTCGTCGATCACCAGTACCCGAGTCACGGGCGCCGCTCCTCCTCATCGCTTCGCCCTGCATCGTCGCCGGCGCGAGTCATTGATTCTCCTGGGGCGCAGCGAGATCCACGATAACTGTGAGCCCTCCACCCGGGGTATCGGTGGCTTGGATGGTGCCGCCCATCGCTTCGACGAAACCGCGGGCCACCGACAAGCCCAGACCGACACCAGTGGTGTTGTCGTGATCTCCGAGCCGCTGAAAGGGTTCGAATATATGCTGCTCGTAGCCCCGCGGGAGGCCGCGACCTTCGTCGATGACATTGATCAGGACTCGATCGCCTACCCGCCCCGCGTTGACCCGGACCACACAGTCGGGTGCATAGCGCAGCGCGTTGTCGATCAGGTTGGCCAACACCCGTTCAAGTAACCCGGCGTCAGCCAGCACAACCGCGCCGCCGACGTCAACCTTGACCCGGTCGATGCCGGATCGGAAAAACCCGGTGGCGCCTTGGCCGATGCTGACCAGTGCACGCTGCACAATTTCCTCCAGGTACACCCGCCGCAGCTCGGGACGGATCGCACCCGCGGCCAAACGTGATGAATCGAGGAGATTCCCCACCAGTGCGGTGAGCTGATCGATCGATTCCTCGATGGTGGCGAGCAATTCAGCGGTGTCTTCGGCGGAGAAATCGACATCCCCAGCGCGCAGACTTGACACGGCAACCTTGGCCGCGGCCAGCGGAGTGCGCAGATCATGGCTGACGGCCGACAGCAGCGAGCGGCGCAGTTCGTCGGCCTGCACGATCGCCTCGGCCTGGCTGGCCTCGTCGGCCAGCTCGCGTTGCCTAACCAGCCCCGCGGCCTGCTTGGCTACCGCGCTGAGCACTCGGCGGTCCCGGGCCGCCAGCTTCCGGCCGGACATCAGCATCCAGAACTCGTCGTCGCCGACCTCGATGGCGGTGTCAGCGGAATCAACTGTCGCACAAGGGTCTTTGCCTACGGAAGCGACGACGGTATCGCGCTTGGCGTGGTCTTTGTCGGCCCGCAGCATGCTGACTGCGCGCTGCGAATAGGTCTCGCGCACCCGTTCCAGCAGTGTTTCAAGATCCGCGCCGCGCAAAACCGATCCGGCGAACAAGGTCAGCAGTTCCGCTTCCTGGGACGCGCGTCCGGCTTCCCGCGCACGTTTGGCGGCACCGTCCACCAAAACCGCGACCGCGACCGCCAAGACCAGCAACACCAGCTCGGTCACGGCGGCGTTGGGCTCGGCGATCGTGAAACTGTGACGCGGAGCTGTCAGATAGTAGTTGAGCAACATCCCGGAGAGCACCGCCGAAAGCACGGCCGGGCCGACCCCTCCGAGCAGAGCGACGACCAGCACACCGACGAAGAACAGCGCGCTTTCCCCACTGGTAGTCAGGAACCGGTCCAGCCACGCAAGCGTTAGCGCGCAGATGATCGACGGGACCAGCAGCGCCGCCAGCCAGGAGGTTGCCCGGCGCTCGCGAGGCGAAAGCAACGCCGTCCGTGAGCCCCGCCTGGATTCCTCATGGGTCACCATGTGTACATCGATCTTGCCGGACTGCTGCACCACCGCAGCGCCAATACCTTCTTCGAAGATCCGCGCCCAGCGTGAGTGGCGGGAAGTGCCAATCACCAGCTGGGTGGCGTTCATCTCGCGCGCGAAATCCAGTAAAGCCGTGGGCACGTCGTCGCCGACAACGATATGCAGCGACGCGTCCAAGCTGGCTGCCAGCTCGCGGAGCTTGCCCATCCGGGGCGCCGACACGGACAGGCCGTCGCCACGCAAGACGTGCACGACCATCAGCTCGGCACTGGCCTTCGACGCTATCCGGGATGCGCGCCGTACCAACGTTTCCGATTCCGGACCACCGGTAACTGCCACGACGACCCGCTCGCGCGCCTCCCAGGTATCGGTGATCTTTTTGTCCGCGCGGTACCTGGCCAGTGCGGTGTCGACCTGATCGGCCAGCCACAGCAGCGCCAACTCCCTTAGTGCGGTGAGATTTCCGCTGCGAAAGTAGTTGGAGAGCGCCGCGTCGATCTTCTCCGGCGCATAAACATTTCCATGGGACAACCTGCGGCGCAACGCTTCCGGCGTGATGTCAATGAGTTCGATCTGGGAAGCCTGCCGCACCACCGAATCTGGCACCGTTTCTTGCTGTTCGATGCCGGTGATCCGAGCGACGACGTCGTTGAGGCTCTCGAGATGCTGGACGTTGACCGTGGAGATTACGGTGATACCGGCATCGAGCAGTTCCTCGACGTCCTGCCATCGCTTCTGGTTTTTGCTGCCTGGGACGTTGGTATGGGCGAGCTCGTCGACCAGCACGACCTGCGGGTTGCGGGCCAGCACGGCGGGTACGTCGAGCTCCATGAACTGGGTGCCGCGATACTCGATGGTACGACGCGGGATGATCTCGATTCCCTCTAGCAGCTCGGCGACCTTGCGGCGGCCGTGGGTCTCCACCAGCCCCGCCACCAGATCGGTGCCGCGTTCCAGTCGCCGGTGTGCTTCGCCGAGCATCGCGTACGTCTTGCC
>JAFAQO010000290.1 GCA_019246375.1 Mycobacterium sp.
CGTCCCGCCTAGAGGTCCAACCCGCGACCAACGGACTAGGAGTCCGTGAACTTGGCTCAGCGATCAGTAGGGCAAACCGCGCCGGCCAACAGGCTCGGAGAAGTTCACTGGCGCGATCGAGCCAGCCGGTTGCTATTCCCGAAGCCAGGCCGCAAAGAGGTGAGATGCATAGGAACTGCCGGCACGACGGCTTTACTCGATCTTGACCGTGTGTTGAATCGCCTCACCGACGATCGGGGACGTGAGTACGCTTCTAGCGGTGGAGCTGGGGGTTTTGGGGCCTCTCCAGGTCCGGCGAGACGGCGCCCCGGTCACTATCCCGGGCGCCAAACCGCGTGCCATCCTCACGATGCTCGGCCTGCACGGCGGCTCGGTGGTATCGACCGAAACGCTGATCGAGCTCCTCTGGGGCGACGATCCACCGCGCACCGCCGCCAAGGCCCTCCAGACCCACATCTCCTCGTTGCGGCGCACATTGGGCGACGGCTTCGTTTTGACGGAGGGAATGGGCTGGATCCTCAATGCGGCCAAGACCGATGCCTCGCGTTACAAACAGGCCACCAGAATGGGCCGAGATGCCGCGGCCGCTGGGGACACCACCCAAGCGGTGGTTCGCTTCGAGGAGGCGCTGACCCTCTGGCGCGGAACTCCCGAACTGCCCGATTCCCGCCGCGGAATATCCGAAAAGACACGCTGGACCGAGGGCCATGCCGCGCTGGTCGAGGATCGAGCCGATGCGCTGCTCGCGACGGGCCGGGCTGCGGAGATCATCGGCGAGCTCGAGGCCGCGGTCGCCGAGGCGCCGCTGCGCGAAAGGCGATGGGGCCAGCTGATGCTCGCGCTTTATCGGGCCGGCAGACAGGGTGAAGCCCTGGGTGCGTATCAACGGGCACGGTCGCTGCTGGCCGACGAGCTCGGGGTCGATCCCGGGCCGGAACTCCGGCGGCTCGAGGCCGCGATCGTTGCCCAGGACGCCGCGCTGGATTCGCCTGTAGCACAACATGTTCCGGCGGTGACGCGCGCCGTGACATTTCTGCTGACCGACATCGAGGGGTCGACGGCCGCTTGGGAGACCGACGCCGACGCCATGGCGGCGGCGCTCGCCCGCCACGACGAGCTCGTCGAACAGGTCGTCACGTCCCACGGCGGACGACTGATCAAGACGCGCGGCGAGGGCGACGCCACATTCTCGGCCTTCGAGCGGCCGTCGGCGGCGGCCGCCGCCGCAATCGAGCTGCAAGACGCGATCATCCACGAGCCGTGGGCACTTCGGGAGCCGATGCGTATCCGAGTCGCATTGCACACCGGTGAGGCCGAGCTCCGCGACGGGGACTACTTCGGTCGGGCGGTCAACCGTGCTGCGCGCCTGCGGTCGCTGGCGGCGGGTGGCCAGATCTTGTGCTCGGGTGCGACCGCCGAACTCGTCATCGACTCACTGCCCGACGACGTTGTGCTCACCGACTTGGGGATGCGACCGCTGCGCAACCTGGCGCGCCCGGAGCATGTTTTCGAACTCCGGCTGGAGACCACCGAGCCGCCTCGGGAGACAAGCGATGCACCCCTCGAGCGGCCCGACCTCCCCGCGGTACTGACCGGCCCCGGGCCGTTCGTCGGGCGCGGTCGTGAGCTCGAACGACTTGTGTCCGCCTGGCAGACCGTACTCGCCGGTGGCATGCACGCGCTGCTAATCGCTGGCGAACCGGGAGTAGGCAAGACCCGCTTGGCCGGCGAATGGTCACGCCAGGCCTACCAGCAAGGCGCGGTTGTGTTGTACGGCCGTTGCGATGAGGATCTGGGTGCGCCATATCAGCCGTTCGCCGAAGCACTGCGCTCGCTCGTGCCGTGCCTGGGTGCCGGTGGGCTGCGGGGACTGCGCGGCGTTGAAGGACTGCTTGCACTGGTTCCCGGGCTGACCGACGTGCTGCCCGATCTGGCCGCGCCGACCCGTGCCGACCCGGACACCGAACGCTACGCGCTTTTCGACGCCGTCGTCGCGCTGTTGGAACTCGCTTCCGCGAGCGCGCCGGTGGTCCTGATTCTCGACGACCTGCACTGGGCAGCCAAGCCCACGCTGCTTTTATTGCGGCATCTCCTGCGTTTCGGCGAGCACGCCCGCGTGCAGGTCGTCGGGACGTACCGCAGCACCGACCTCGACCGCTCCCATCCGCTGGCGGCGATGCTCGCCGACCTGCACCGCAGCGCCGGTTCTGGCACCGCCAACCGCCTTCAGCTCAGCGGCCTCGATGAGGATGACGTGACCGCATACGTCACCGAAGCCGGCTACGACGACGAAGAACTCGCCCGGGCATTGGCGTCGGTCACCGGTGGCAACCCGTTCTTCCTCATCGAGGCGCTGCGCCATGTGGATGAAAGTGGCGGCATCTGGGATCAGAGCACCTTGCCCCAGGGTGTCCGTGAAACCGTCAGCCGCCGACTTTCGCGGCTTTCTGCAGAGGCGAATAAGGCCCTTGCCGCAGCCGCTGTCTTTGGCAGCCGGTTCGCGCTGGACCTCGTGGAGCAAGTGGTCGAGCAGGACCTGGTTGACGCCTTCGACGAAGCATCCACGGCCGGCATCGTCATCGAAGAGCCTGGTGGTCGATACCGGTTCAACCATGCCATTGTTCGACAGTCGCTCCTTGCTGAGCTGGCATCGGTGCGCCGCATGCGACTACACCAACGAATCGCTACGACACTGGAGGCCCAGCCCGGGTCCGACGACGAGCGGCTGGCTGAACTGGCCCACCACTACTTCGAATGCGCATGGGCCGGAAACGCGGCCAAGGCCGTCGAATACTGCCGACGTGCCGCAGACCAGGCGATGGCACGACTCGGCTACGAAGGCGCCGCCGACCTGTACGACCGGGCACTGCACGCGCTCGAGGAGCTTGACGACGAGCTCCCCGACCGCGACGACCAGGCCGCTGAGCTACTGATCGCACGCTGCGAGGCTCTGCTCGCCGCGGGTGATGTGGCCTCGGCAGCGGGCGCAGTCTCGCAATTACAAGCAGCGACAGTCGATTCCGCACAGCTGGCGGCATGGGCGACCTGCTTCGACGGCGAGCTGTCGATGCTGACCA
>JAFAQO010000444.1 GCA_019246375.1 Mycobacterium sp.
CGCGGTTGCGACTATCCCGGGATTGCTCTTCAGCCCCGCTTCCACGCTTTCCGGCTGCCATCCCTTGATCGTGACAAAC
The DNA here is from genome assembly GCA_019246375.1 of Mycobacterium sp. Lineage (GTDB taxonomy): Bacteria > Actinomycetota > Actinomycetes > Mycobacteriales > Mycobacteriaceae > Mycobacterium. The sequence goes on from JAFAQO010000444.1 coordinate 80, forward strand.
GCGTCCGGGTTTCCGCGCAGCTCGATCTCGTAGCGTGTCCCCGCGGGAGCGAAAGACCATGGCGGATCGAGATTTTCCTCGCCCATCAGCCAGTTCACCGTGATCCGGACCACCACCGTGTCACCCACCAGCGCCTCCCAGTGGAAGCGGCGCCCGGCAACCTGGCCTGGCTCGATCACCCCGATCGGCGAGTCGATCGGCGCGGTGGCGACCGCCACCTCCTGCGATGGACGGATCTGAGGATCGGCGGCGAAGCCCAACCGGTCGACACACAATCGCGCCGACTGAATGAAGCCGCTGTTGAGCATTTTTTGCATTGGCCCGGTCAACGCGCTATCGGGGGTCCCCCCGAAGCCCATCACATAGCGCAATACGTCCGGAGCGTCGTAGGTCCGCAGGTCCGAATACTCTTCGCAACGCACGAAAGTCACACCGGTGGACATCACCGACAGCAACAGCGGGAAAAGCTCGCTGACGGCACCGGGTGCGATGCCGACGCCGTGCAGCGTCGCATTGCCGGCCTGCGCGGCCACTTCCAGCGGGGCGGCCGCCCGTTCGCTGGGATAGACCCAGCCGACGGGGGTAACGACGTTCTTGCCGGAGCGCAGCAGCGCGGCGACCTCCTCCACGTTGGCCACCAACGGCGCATAGATCACCGCATCGGCGTCGAGCGCGAGCACCTCGTCGAGGCTGTTGGTGGCGGTCACGCCGAGCGGCGCTGTGCCGATGATCTCGCCGACGTCCTTGCCGCTCTTGGCCTCTGAATGCACCCAGCATCCCACGAGCTCGAGTTCGGGATGTTCCAGCACGCCCTTGATCGCGGCTACCCCGACCGAACCGGTTGCCCATTGCACGACCCGTAGGCCCATGAGCACGTTCTCCTAATCGGTTAGTAGGGATGGGTTGCCGGTCATAAGACCGAGATCTGTTCCGTGCGGGTCTGCCGCTTGGGTGACGCCTGGGTTCTCCGGTCGCTTGACGACTTTCGAGAGAGCGGCGCGCCTGGCGGCAGATCACGCGTTGTGGTGGTGGGATGCCGTTGCCCAAGCCCGCCGCAGGGTTGACTTCCCGATAGTTGTTCCCCAGCCTTGAGCTCTTCGACAGAACGAAGGTCCTGCGCTGGGCTGGAGTCACGGACGGCTACTGAGATGACGGACCGTTGAGTCCTGCGATTAGGGCGCCGCGCGTCTCCACCGGGAACAACAGAAATACCGAGCGAAGGAGTGCTGACACCTTGGGTTTGTATTGCGGAATTGATTGGGCCAGCGACCATCACGACATCGCCGTGGTCGATGATGACGGGCAGGTGGTGATGCGCGGGCGAGTCGGCAATGACGCGGCCGGCTTTGCGCAGGCATTGACGCTGCTGGCCCAGGCCGGTGACGATCCTCAGGATCTGATCCCGGTGGGCATCGAAACCGACCGCGGGTTGTGGGTGGCCGCCCTGCGAGAAACCGGCCGGGCGATCTATCCGATCAACCCCCTGACGGCGTCGCGCTATCGAGCACGCTATGCGCTGTCGGGGGCCAAATCCGATGCCACCGACGCGGTGCTGCTGGCCAATATCGTGCGCACCGACCCCGGCACGCACCGCCGGTTGTCCGCCGACACCGAGTTGGCCCAGGCCATTAAAGTGCTGGCGCGCGCCCAACAAGACGCGGTGTGGGCGCGCCAGCAGATCGGTAACCAGATCCGCGACCTGCTCGGCGACTTCTACCCGGCCGCCCTGGTGGCCTTCGCCGAGCTGCCCAGCGGCGGGCTGGCCCGCCCCGATGCCCGGACCATCCTGGCCGCCGCAACCACCCCGGCTCAAGCCGCCAAGCTGACCCCAGCGCGACTGCGCAAGCTGCTGATCAAAGCCGGCCGCCGCCGCGACCTCGACCGCGACGTCGAGCGGCTGCGCGCCATCTTCACCGACACCTACCTGCACCAACCACCCATCGTGGAGAACGCGATGGGTATCCAGCTGGGGGCGCTGCTGCGCCAGTTCGAGGCCGCCAGTGCGGCCGTCGACGAACTCGCGCAGGCGGCGATCGCTCATTTCGAACAACACCCGGACGCCGCGATCATCACCAGTTTCCCCGGACTGGGAAAGCTGACCGGTGCCCGGGTGCTGGCCGAGATCGGCGATGACCGTACCCGTTTCGCCGATGCCCGCGGGCTCAAGGCCTTCGCCGGATCCGCCCCCATCACCCGCGCCAGCGGCAAGAAAACCGTTGTGACACATCGGCACATCAAAAACCGGCGACTGGCCGCTGTCGGGGCGATCTGGGCGCTGGCCTCGCTGCGCGGCTCCCCGGGCGCCCGACGTCACTTCGATGCCCGGCGCGCCGCCGGAGACTGGAACCGCCAAGCCCAACGGCACCTGTTCAACAAATTCCTCGGCCAACTGCACCACTGCCTGCAAACCGGCCAGCTCTATGACGAACACCGGGCGTTTCCACCTCCTCTCCCACTCGCGGCTTGACATCTAACTTCCTGAGATGTCTCTCGGCGTCCAGCGGTGTGCGCCGGGCCCTGCCCGGCCACCGCTCAGTCGCGCACCTCGGTCACCTGATAGCAGTTGTCGGCGTGCCGAGAGCGGATGGCTTTCTTGTCGTACTTGCCGACGCTGGTGCGCGGAATCTCGTCGACGAATGTCCACCGTTCCGGCAACCACCACCGAACAACCTTATCCGCTAGGAAGTTTCGTAGTTCACCGGCATCGGCGCCGGCGCCTTCTTTGAGGACGACGACCGCTAGCGGCCGCTCTTGCCAACGCTCGTCGGGAACCCCGACGACCGCGGCCTCGACAACATCCGGGTGGGCGATCAGGCAGTTCTCCAACTCAACCGAGGAGATCCACTCCCCGCCGGACTTGATGACGTCCTTTGAGCGGTCAGTCAGCGTGATGAAACCCCGAGCGTCGATGCGGCCGACGTCGCCGGTGCGCAACCAACCCGATTGGAACTTCGACTCGTCGTGTCCCCGGTAGTAGGAACCGGTGATCCATGGGCCGCGGACCTCCAGTTCGCCGACGGCGTCGCCGTCGTTGGGTAGCACGTTGCCGTCGTCATCGACGATGCGGGTTTCCACGCCGCACACCGGCTGGCCCTGAGTGGCACGCAGGGGCCAATGCTGGTCATCCGGGGTACCCGGGGGCGGCCACGCCATGGTGGCCATCGGCGAGGTTTCGGTCATACCCCACAGCTGCCGGATCTGGACACCGTGTTTGTCTTCGAAGGTACGCATCAGCGAGACCGGAACGGCTGAGCCGCCGCAGGCGACCACTCGCAACGACGACATGTCGTGGGCCGGATCCTTCTCCAGGTGATGCATGACGTCGTTCCAGATGGTCGGTACCGCGCCCGCCACCGTGGGCCGCAGCTTTTCGACCATGTCGATCAGCGATTCGGCGTCCAAGTGGCGATCGGGCAGTACCAGGTCAGCGCCCGCCATCAATGCCGCATAGGGCAGGCCCCACGCGTTGGCATGGAACATCGGCACGATCGGCAGCACACAATCGCTGGACCCGATCCCGATCCCGTTGGCGGAGCAGGCCGCCATCGTGTGCAGGTAGCTCGAACGGTGGCTGTAGACCACACCTTTGGGGTTGCCGGTGGTGCCGCTGGTGTAGCACATCGCGGCGGCCGAGTTCTCGTCGAACTGGGGCCAATCGAACTCGGTCGATTCGCCGCCGACAGCCTCGGCGTAGCGCAGCACCGTCTTGCCCGACTCCTGCAGCGGCGCGGTGTCGCCCTCCCCGACCGCGATTACGGTGTGCACGGTGTCGAGCCTGGCCAGCACGGGCGCGAGCAGTTTGGCCAGTGACAGGTCCACGATGACGACTTGGTCTTCCGCTTCCGTTGCGACGAAGACAATCTGGTCGGCAAAAAGCCGGATGTTGAGCGTATGCAGCACTGCACCCATCGCCGGGATCGCCAGATACGCGACCAAATGCTCCTGGTTGTTCCACATGAACGTGGCGACCCGCTGGTCTCCGGTGATGCCGAGGCCCCGCAGCGCGTTCGCCAGCTGCGCGGCCTCTCGGCCAAGCTCCGCGTAGGTGCAGTCGCGGTAGCCGTCTCCGGTCGCGGTGGTGACCGTGCGCGCTCCGTGGACCCCAGTGGCATACCTGAGGATGGCGGTGATCGTCAGCGGATAGTTCTGCATGGTGCTGTCCATCGATGTACCGCCTTACGGCTCTCGGCGCAGCATCGCCTCGCGTTCAGTCGCGCGAATGCTAACGCGACGCGGCTTGCTTCTGGCGAGTTCCCGCGAGAAGCCCTGGCGAACCCGCCCGGGCCGCTAGGTGAGCGCCGGCTCGAGCATTAACAGCCGGGGTAAACCGGCGGTGATGTCCTCGTCCGCTGCCTGGACAATCGGGGACGCGATGGATGCCACGGTGACGGAACCCGAGTAGTCGGCGACGTACAGACGGCGTCCGTCCGGACTTTCGATCACACACGACGGCTGCGTCCTGGCTGTGATAGCGCCGATGATCTCTTGCTCATAAATCGAAAGCACGGTGACACCGCTGTCGCTGACGAGGTAGGCCCGGTCACCGTCCCTGCTCAGGGCCAGCTGCGTGACGAATCTTCCAATCCCAAGTACCTTCGCGGTGCTGGTAACCATGCTGGTGCGGATGTCGACGACGTCGACCACTGCACTGAAGTCAGTACCGCAGCTGGCGACATAGGCTGTGCTGCCGTCGTGGCTCAGCGCCACGTCGCGAATGGGCGAGCCGATCTGGATGGAGCCGACGATGTGTCGCTCGCGCGCACCGATCACGACAAGCCTGCCATCGTATGGGCCGTTCGCAGCCACATACAGCCGCTGTCCATCTGCACTGATGCGGGCATGTTGCGCGGTTACGCCCGGCGCCGCTGCGATCTCCACCACGTCGACGTCATGCGTTGTCGTGTCGACGATCGCGATGTCGGCACGTTCGCCCTCGGTTCGGCTGGCAAAAACATGCTTCGCGTCGGGGCTCACCGCCAGATCGGTCACGTTGAAAGCCAGCGGATGCATTCCGACGACGGCGGCGGCGCGCACGTCGATGACCGCGACGGCGTCGTAGGCCGCCGAGGCGGTGTTGACGTATACACGGTCACCGTCGGCAGCAGCCATCGCTACCGCGAACGGCTCCTCGATTCCGGTGATGGTCTGGACGACGGCACACGTGCGCGTGTCGATCACCGAAACGCTGTTGCCGTTGGTCGTGATGAGTCGGCTGCCATCTGCGGTTGCGGCGATCCCGCCGATGGGACCGTTATTCACGGCGATCTCGGCGATGACCGAGAAACCGTTCACATATCGCGCGTCGCTCACTCGACTCCAGCCTTCACGTATTCGTCAGCACCCAGTAGCGCTGGCCGCGGCCGAGTCTAGCGACGCGATTCGGGCGAAAAACCGATTGATTCCCACAGTAGTCACGCATGTCACACCGCCAACTCAGGGTGCGCTTAATAAGGGAATCTGCAGAATTGCCGCAATAGCCTCAGAGCGAACATCAAAGCGCCTACTTCTAGGTCTTATGCCGATATCGCTAACGGGGTCTCTATCGCCACAGAGTTTTCTTAAATTAAAGATTCTCAGCGTTGGCCGTCGGAAGCGAGGCGGACATCACACCGGTCGGCCGATGGTCGAGGGCGGCGGCGTCTGTGAGGACCCGTTCGCCCGTCTTTAAATGGCGGCTGCATCCTCCCACGGTCGGGAACTGCCGTCTGGACGAGTCCACCTCCACTACCCACTAGAGGTCGTCGCGCACCGAGTTGGGGTCCGACTTTGCACGCTCGGCCAGTGCGGCGTCGGTCAGCGCCCCAGCGGCCATCTCATGCCCGACGATGTGGTCGCGGTACAGCTCGCGACCGGGCCGGCGGGAAAACCGTAGTCGACACGTCAGCGGCGGCCCGTACGCTAACGCGCCGCATGCGCCACCACCGCCTCACCGCTGGCCCCAGAGCAGGAGCATGACCGCGTATCCGACGATCCAGAGGTTGAGGAAGCCGGCCTCGACAGTGCCCAAGACCAGGTAAAGGTTCATCAGGAGCGCCTTAGTGTGAAGACGCCCAACGCCATCAAAGCCAATGAGAGGGCGGTGACAGCCCATAGTGAGTCGGAGAACATCAGCTCTGGATCTCCTCGTAACTTGCAGCGAAAATGTCTAGGGCGCAGGGCTAGAACTCGCCTTCGGGACTTCCTTTGTCCTCAACCCCTATGCAGATTTTCTTGCGGACCGCCACCAGGCGCACGAGTAATTCGGTACTCGATTTCCGGCTGCTGCGCTGCTGCGACCGGCACACCGCAGCCGGGCCGGTGAGACCGCGGCAGTCGACCCGTAGCGCCGGCCAGTACATCACTGCACCGCTACGCCAGGCCCAATACCGCCGCCGAACGGGAAACGCGGAATGGAAGGAATGTGGCAGCCGCCGATATTGCGATCTTTCTTACCGATGGTCCCTTTCTCCAATGGAAGGGGCGGTCTATGACCGCCCCTTCGCTCCCTTGCTTGGTCAGGCTTGAACTCGGGTGGGATCGCGTGCTCCAACATCGTGCCCATGACTTCGCCGACGTTGA